>SLOZ01000276.1 GCA_007132255.1 Limnochordia bacterium
AACCCCTGCCGTGCATAGCCCTGACGTAGAGCTAGCAGAGTATTAGCTGCTTTTTTAGTTTGAACTGTTCCTTCAGTCAGAAACATATCTTTTCGGCTCTCTAGAGACGTTCTTGTAGGGTCTGCTGCGTCCATTGTACGAATAACTTGGTCGATAGCATCAGCCCGCCTAAACTGGTCCATTGACTTCTCATAGTACATCAGAGACAACCCTTGAGGATCGATAAGCAGGGCCTCACCCCGTTTTGCCCGAACAATGTTTGGGGTCTCTTGAGCAAAGCCTACTCGTCGACCCTGATCGGTATAGTCCAAACCAGCTTCAATATGATGGCGATCAGTAGCCAATTGCCTATACTGCTCAGCATGGCGTTGAAGATCAGCAGTAGAAGCTTGGGTTGGATTTCCGGCAAAGCCCGTTCTTTGGGCAAACTCCCGATAATACACATCTTCCCATTGATTAGTAGGAACCTCCACCCAACGGTTGGGTTCCACCTCCACCAAAACACGCACATCACGGTCGGTATTCACCGAGATCGCATCCGAACCAGGCGTCCGGAAATCATGGGTCATCACACGCTTCCCCTGATACTCCGGATTGGCCGCAACGTGCTCGATGACCGCCTGATCCACTGGTTGGTAGACCTGGGATTCCAGCAACTGGACGTAGCTGAATTGACGCTCAAAACTGCCCGCAACCTTTAAGTCGCGGGTCGATCTGGAATCGCGAAAGACATCCAAGACCTCTTCCAGCGTCTCGAACCGCTGGGCATGGACAGAGCCAAATACCAGCAGACCACACAAGAGGATCACGATTGCTGTCAAAAACCCTTTGAGCATCCCAATCACATCCCTTCGGAGTGCTCAGCGTGTTCCGACCACTGCGCACTGTACTCATCCCAGAGCTGCTTTGCATACTGCCGCTGCTCTCCGGTGACCTGCGGATGGTCCACCACCTGCTGCAGATAGTCCATGGCCGCTCGGGGTTGTTGATCCACTCCATACAGGACCGCTAGTGGCAGCAGAACAGCTGGAATAGCATGCTCAGCCAGCAGTTCTTCGAAATATGCAATGCCGGCCGCAGTCCGCCCATCCGCGGCATAGGCCAAAGCCAGCGGTGCCGTGACCAAGCCAGTCATCAGCTCGGCACCGAATCGCTCAATCACAAACTTATATTGATCTGCCGCCGAATAGAAGCGCCCCTGCTCCATCAGGACCTGGGCCAGCAAGAGCTGGGCTTCCAGGAAATTCGGAGCCAAATCCAGCGTCCGAATCAGCGCATCCGTCGCTGCTTCCAGCGCCTCAAGATCATCCTTCAATTCCGCCAAGAGCTGTCCCGTGACGAACCAGGCTTCGAAGCTCTCGGGATCCCACTGCGTCAACACTCCGGCCAGCTGCAGTGTTTCTGCGAAGTCTTCGTACGCTCCGCTGGCCTGCCAGGCGGCAAAACCAGCCAACATAGCGTCCAATAATAGTTCCCGGGCCTCCGCATACTCCAAGCCAGCCAACTCTTCGCTAACCAAATCCCATGCTGGCAGCAGACCATCATGGAACTGGCCTGTGAGATCCGGGAAGGCGCCGACATAGTCCTCGGGCTCCGGATACCAGGCCAAGGCAAAACCAATATCGTGTGGCGAGATCTCAGCCCACTCTTCGTGAGCCAGCAACGGCGCCCAGTAATCCGGGTAGCGGAGAAAGCAGGTCTCCAAAAACCACCAACTAGCAGCGATGTTCTGCTGTTGCGGCCGCAGACGCCACAGCGTACTTTCAGCGTCGGACTGGACGGCTGCCAAGGATCGCAGCAGGGCTGGAGCCACCTGCAGCAGGGCAAAGTTCAAATCACCCACGTGGTGAAATGCATAGTAGATGGCCTCAATGGCCAGGGCCGCCTCCTCCACCCGCTGCAGCTGATCGGCAGCCGCGGCAAACAAACCATAATGGAGATAGCCCAGCATCCACTGGCTCAATAGCTCCCCCGACTCGGTCGCCGCTGCCTCTGCTTCCAAGATGTAGAGCATATCCACCATGACAGACCCTGCTAACCCCAGCGGCAGCCGCCCCACCGGGAACTGCCAGAGCTCGGCATTGCCCGGATCCAATGCCGCCGCCCACAGAAAACGATCGCCGGCGCCTACGTAGTCACCGCTGTCCAAACGGATCCACGCATCTTCCAAAAGCCAGTCCTGCAGGCGAATATCCTCGACGTTCGCTTGGACAGCCGAACTCAACAACACCGGACCAACCATCAAAACAAGCAGCAGAGGTATCAAGGTTTGTTTGCTTCTCCACGACAGTGTCACGGCGAGTCCTCCCTCCAGAATTCAAGACCGACAAGCTGATGCTGCTGTTACACAGTTCTAATGCACGCTTTCGTTCACGGCATCACAGAGTCCTGCCCCAGACGCAACCTCGGCTGAGCCGACATCTGTTGCCAAACACCCACTGCAGGTGCCGCCAGCGGTGTAGGGTCCGCGACCTGCCCAAACCCAAAGATCTGTTGCGCTGTTGAAGGATACCCGCCGCTTTGAAGTAGTGCCCCGTGTTCCCACAACAGCAATAGGGCTGCCCCTAAGAGACAGCCCTGCTGCTTGTACTAAGGTTGTGTCGACGGGTACTGCCCGATCAACATGGCCCGGGTTCGTTACTGCGGCTTGTCCGCTGCGTGGCAGGCCCTAGTGATGCGCAGACTGCTAAGTACATCAGAACCGCCATGTCTTGGTCACAAAGGTACTGTCTGTGTAGTCAGTAGGAGCCGGAATCACGGTAGCAGCTCGCGTTGGCAGCGATGCTGCTGGTTCCGGCAAACCGTGCTGGTGTTCCAATATAGTCAGGGGAAAGTCGGTGAGATCTGTCGTTGTCAATCGGACATCAATACCTGCCGCTTGCGGGCCATAGTAGCGAATGGACGGATTCTCCGCCATCCAGGGAACCGGCTGACCGGCAACGAAGACATCGCCCACCAACGTCTGGGGATCGAACCAAAGAGTCATGCAAAAGATGGGCTCCGTAGGAACCAGGCGCAGATGCAGACTGCGACCCGACGCGCTTTGCCCTTCCTCGATTAACCTAACGTTAACCAGCGGTTCACTAAGAACCGGAGCTGACGCAAACATAGTTGGTATACTCCACGCACCCACCAGCCGCTCCCGCAGCGGTGCCGTCTCGTAATTCTCACCTAGAAATTGACGGGTGAACGCATCGGGCTCCCTATCAATACTGGCCCAAACCGCCGTGTTGTCGTCGGCATCGTAGTGGTAAAGCATCGTATTAATATCCGGTTGTTCCACCGTAGCACCGGATGTGATCGCGACGACGAGAAAACAGCCGATAGCTGCCGTGACCCAAAGACCCGCCCAAGCAAAACGCCGGGTGCGCCCGAGCATGGCGAACTGTGGAATCAAAAGCGCCAGCAGCAGTACGATCATCACCATAATGCCCGCACTGATGCCAAAATCCAAAGCCAAGAATACGACTCGCAAAAAGGCCGACCAAAGCAGGAGGGGTGGAGCCGCTGCGGCCAACAGCGCCAAGAAACGCGTCTTCGCAGGTAGATACGGGAAAATCCCCGTCAGCAGCACACTAAACAGCAAGGGCCAGATGAACAAATAACTAACACCAGGAACGAATAACGACGTCAAGGCTGCAAGACAGAGCCAAAGAAACTGACCAGCCACTGTTAGTTCATCCGCCTTGATCCGCCCTAGGGCAGAAAAGGTGAAAAAGCCGGCAATAGCCAACGTCAAAGCGGCAAAACCACCTAGATACCACAGCCCCACATATCGCTGCAGCCAGCCGTAGAGGACATGTTCTTCAGTGAACAGCATCACCAAAATCTGCACAACAACCGGCGCACTCACAAGCCCGATCAGAAGATACCCCAAACCGATCAGGATTCCCTTGATGCCAAGCCAACCCCGGGCAAAACCGGATCGCAGATTGCAGAGAAGAAGACCGCCGGTGAACAGAAGCAATGGAATCACCCAGTTCGTCGGATAGTGGATCAACCTCTGGCCGAGAACATCAAAATAGACCCGATTGGAGCTTGCCGTCTCTTTAATCTCCGAATCGCCAAAGTGGCGAGCCAAAGCGACCACATTAGCACCATGGTGCTGCAGACTCCGCTCATCCAGATTGGCTAGGGAGTCGAGAACTGTATGGTAATGCAGGGGTTTGTCCATGAAGGCAAAATTCAGACCACCAAACCCATCTTGCTTGAACATGCTGAAGTCCGTGTCATTGGACATTCGCTGGTAGATCTCAAAGGAAGCAGAGTTGGCCACCGGGGACGGCGTCGACGCGGCAAACCCTTGGATCAGCCATCCGTTACCGTCACTGGTTTCGAACATCATAGCCGGGCCACCCGTGCCGCGAGCTTCCAAGTTCACCACGACGCCAACATCAGCGGCCCAGGCATGCCCTTCGACAAAAGCTTTTGCTCCCAGTAACCCAACTTCCTCACCGTCGGTGAACAAGAAGATGATATCATTTTGCAGCGAAGCTCCAGCCTGCAGAGCTCGGGCAGCTTCTAGCATAGCTGCCACAGCGGCCTTATTGTCACTGGCCCCGAAAGAACGCGCCACCGTATCGTAGTGACTAACCACCAAAACCGCCTTCGACGAGGCATTACCTGGCAAGCGCGCCATAATATTGACCACGTCGCCGCCGCTCTGCCACCGCGGCTGAATAACGGAAGCCCGCTGCACTTGCGTCGGAAGACCAAGGCGCTGAAGCTCGTCTAGAACATAGGCGCGCACCTCTGCATTGTGGGGCGAACCTGCCGGATTCGACACCTGGGCGAGCTGCTCGAGATGTAGAAAGGCGCGCCCCGACGAGAACTGGCTGGCTGGTGCATCACTGCTTACAGCTGCCGGAGGCTGTTGGCTGTAGATACCCAGCACGACGAAGCCCGCCATGAGCATGAAAAGTAACCAGGCTGAGCGTGTGCTGCTCTGCTTGGCCATGGTAGAAATTGCTGATTGGGGCATGAAGAAACATCCTCTCATTCATGTAGACTGGCAGCACCCACTGGGAACATGCTTCCTCGGGAAACTGTCGCGGATCGTACGCAAGACATACTTTATGTTCCTATACCATGTACCATGCAGGCGGTTTCATCGCCCTTAGGATTTATGGGGCTTGGCCGCTGCCAGCCCCTTTTTCGTCGTCCGTTCATTGCTGCATCGGTGACAATCGACCCTTTTTGCTTCTATAGCGATGGTTCTACGCTTCCGACGACGCCGTTGGTCGGTAGCGCTGGCCATACAGCAGCCTCGCCTGCTCAGAATATGTCCTGCAGAAATCAGTTTTGGCTTCTGTGTAGGCATCCCGGTCATTGCGATAGCGCTCTTTGAGTGCTAGCTTCAACTGCCCGTACTCCCTGGCAATCTCGGGGTGATCGATAAGATAATCTCGAAAATACAGTTCATCCCAATCGTCTAGGGGTCTGACGTGCAGATGGTAGACTCGATCGGCAAAACCTTGGCTTGTGTAGCCCTTGTTATACGTCTGCTTTGGCTGGGGAGCTGCGGTGGCATGCATCAACAGCCAGTCCAAACTCTGCAGACGCTTCTGCAGTTGTTCATGGTCTGTCTGCGTAGAGACCTCCAGCAAGATATCGATGATCGGCTTGGCTGCCAGATCTGCCACGGCTGTACTGCCAACATGGTGGATCCGGAGAATGTCACCGCCTAACGCGGCCACCAGCGCCTGCCGTTCCATTTCGTACCAATCCTTGAACTGCGGGTTGTGCTCTTCTATGACAATAGGAAACAATTTCCACAGTTCCTCCAACGTCATATCTTCTAGATCCTTCACGCACCCTCAACTCCCTTTCTCACGCATGATGGGCTCGGCCGGATTGCGGTCCGACCAAGCCCACATCGACGTTATGGTTGGCGCTTACGCGCTTTTCATCGCCGGCATTGCGGCCGGCTCCTCTTCACCGCACAAAATGCGCAGCGATGGGGATGCAGCGAACGCCGCTGCCGTGGCTACGGCCATGGTTCCACAGACCAGGAAGAAGACATGGACGGGAATCCAACCCAACAGCAGGCCAAAGAGACCCATGCCCAAAGGCGAAGCCAACTGCATCAGACTGCCAAACATGGCGAAGACGCGACCGCGATACCCATCTGGTACAGTTTCCTGCATCATTGTGTTCACCTGAACATTGACCTGAACACTGATGATTCCCATGAACAGCATGGGTACCATCAAGGCCAGCAGAACGCCATAGGGCGCCAGCTGCGAATGTATGGCAGGCAGTGCGAGCACTCCCAAGGCCATCACCAACAGACCCTGCAGCGTGGCCGCTCCAGTCAAAATCCGAATTTTGCTGAACTTCTGGGCTAATACCGCCACCACCATGGTTCCCAGCAGCATACCTACGGGGAAACTCGATTGGCTGAGACCAAAATGCTCAGCAGGCATCAGAAGAATTTCTTTGCCGAAGTAAGGAAACACCACACCGAACAAGGGGTTAAACAGGAAATTCAACAGCAGCCCACCGGCTATCAGTACCCGCAGACCAGCATTCTTCCAGAGAAAGCGAAAGCCATCTTTGAAGTTATTGAAGAAGTCCGCTCTGGCATTATTGGTCTGGGCCAACGGCTGTTGCTTCGGAAAACGGATGAACAGCTCGCTGATAGCAGAGAGTAAAAAGGATACGCCATTGATGAGAAAGATACCAAGGTAACCAAAGTTAGCCAACAGCAGAGCACCCACGATGGGACCCAGCGTTCCAGTAACACTGTTGGAAAACGCACTGCGGGCGTTGGCTTTGGGCAACTCTTCTCGCTTAACAAGCCCGGGCAGCGTCGCCATAATGGCCGGACTGAAAAGTACGCCACTTAAGGAAAGCAGGATCGTTACGATGTAAAGAACGGGCAGTGTCAACTGGCCAGTCCAGTGAATCACAGCCAAAGTCAGTACCAACAAACCGCGTACAATGTCCATGGACACAACGATCTTTTTGCGGTTCAGGGTATCTGCCAAAACCCCGCTGAAGGGAGCCAACAGGATGCTTGGCAGCGATGCTGCCATCAGCAGTGTGCCTAAGGCCGTACCCGACCCGGTCAAATCCAGTACCAACCATGCCATAGCAAAGTAATGAATGCCGTCCCCAATTTGGGACACGAACCGGCCCATGAATAACAAAGCAAAGTCTCGATTGATCAGTAGGTCTCGCAGTCGCTGCATGCCGCCACCCCTTTGGTAGTCTCTTGATGACTTCATTGTACGCTCTTCTCAGGAATCCTAATACCGTCGACAGACCCTTACTGTATCGGCCTCAAGACCGATTTTGCTCAAAAGAGCCGTGGGCAGTAAACCGGCGGTGCAACACCTCAACCCAATCTTGGGCAGCACACCCAACCCGAGGCGCCACAGCCTGGAGCCCTGGTTGCAGTGCACCAAGAGCATGCCGGACATACACGCAGATACCAATGGCAGCCATCACAACAGGTCTTCGGCTCATTTAATTATTTTTTTATCAAAGTGGTGCTTGTCGGCAGGAATCCGAGCGCAAAAAGCTAATTATATACGTGGTAACGTTATTAAATTCACTAGGAGGTCATGAATGAACACACGTTTAGGAATGGTTTTGTTCAGTTGTTTGTTGTTATCTGCTC
>SLOZ01000255.1 GCA_007132255.1 Limnochordia bacterium
CCTTTGCGAATCAGACCATGTTGGCCAAAAAAGTGGCCATGGTCCGTGGAAAACACAACAATCGTGTTGTCTCGCAGCCCCAGTTCGTCTAAACGATCCAAGATCTTGCCAATATACTTGTCCATCATGCTGACCATGCCATAGTAGATGGCAATGTCCTTGCGCAGTGACGCCTCATCTTGGAGATGGGAGTGAAAACCATGGACCCCGTGATGGCCTTCATAGGGTCCTTTGTAGGCTGAGAAATCCGGATCGACTTCTTGGGTTAACTGGAAGTGCGGCGGATTGCTGTCATGTTCTCCCGCCTTCGCCTTGGGTAAGGTCAGTGAATCTGGATCGTACATAGTATCCCAAGGTTCCGGCACAAAATAGTCTGGGTGCGGATCAAAGAACGATGCCCACAGGAAAAACGGTTGTTCGTCCCGCTGGTATGTTTCCAAACGCTCGATGGTTTCCTCAGCAATCCACGTGTTATAGTGGAACTCTTCGGGAATGTGCCACGTATGGCGCAGAGTTTCGTCCATGGTTCCCGTCGGTGCAAGGAAATGCTCCCGCCAGTTGGCAAAGCCTTTCTTCTCCATCCACAGGACATAGTGCTGGCCTACATGGGCTTCATTGGTGTGATTGCGGGCCAACGCAATATCCGCAAAGCCATAGAACGGCTCATTGTAACTTTTCCAGAAGTCAAGATCCTGGAGAATCGGGTAAGCCTCTAACGACGGAAACTCTTCTGTTCCGTGCAGTGGCTGAAAATGAGCTTTGCCGACCAAGGCTGTTTGGTACCCGTGATTCAGAAAATCTTCACCAACGGTATGCTGCTCCTCCGCTAATTTCGTTCCCAGAGAATAGGCCATGTGTTGGCTGGGATATTTGCCGGTAACGATGGATGCCCGTGTGGGCGTGCAGGTGGGATTCGGGCAGTACGCCCGCGTGAATGTTGTGCCGTCGCTGGCCAGTCTGTCGAGATTGGGTGTTCGCACTTCGTCATTGAAGATGCCCAAGGTGTTCCAGTGTTGTTGATCACTGGTGATGAGTAGGATGTTCGGTTTTTGTTTGTGCATGATCGTCCTCCCCCGGTTTTGGTTCTCTGCTAATGATTTCTCCCTCACCGTGCCATCGACCTTCTCCAGTTCCATACGACTCAGAGGGCCACTGTGTGGCCCTCTGGACTAACGGAGATGATTCGGTAGCTTATTGAGCAAAGTAGAATGATGATGGGTTCATACTGCGGCTCCAGAGGTTATCCCAAACCCATAAACCTTGTTCAGGGACATTACGCAGGTTTTCGCTGACGATGAGCACCCAAGGTGCCTTACCCACAGTACCAATGACCCAGAGATTCTCGGCCTGAGAAGCCAGCAGATTCTGGCCCAGTTCCACGCGCCGCTCTGGACTGGGTTCCACGAGCATCTGATCATACCAATCGATCAGAGCCATGACCTCCGCTGGAGGTTCTTCACCCTCTTCACCATTGGTGCTGTTCCAACGCGCCCATTCGGGCCAAATGGTATTGTTCCAGTCGGGAGTCTCCGGCACCACGAAACGATTACCAAACGGGAACAATGTATCGGCTCCCGTGTCGCCATGCCAAATCGTGGCATCCATCAGATTACCCACAGCCCGCTGGGACTGCAGTTCCCCCGAGACGGCCCTAGTTCGAACATCAACCCCCACTGCCTGCCAATGGGCAACAACCAGTTCGATGTTAGGCAGTTTTGGAGTTTCGAAGTCAAAGAATTCCAAGGTGATGATTAGGCGTTCGCCATCAGGACGCAGACGATAACCTTCACCGTCTCGCTGGTCTAAGCCCATCTCGTCCAGCAGAGCTGCAGCGGCCTCGGGATCAAATTCAGCGTAAGCCTGGGCAAACTCTGGTTTGGAGTAGCGACTAGATTCCAGAGCAGTATACTGCATAGGTTCTGCGTGACCAAAGTAGATGACTTCGTTGATTTCCTGCCGATCAATGGCCAGCGACATCGCTCTCCGGAAGCGGACGTCCTGGAAGATTTCCCGCATGACAGGATCGTTGTGGGTCAAGTTGAACTGATAAATGACCTCATTGGCCATGCCGCTGGTCCACAACAGCGCCCGATAGCCACCTTCTTCTTCAAAATTGCGGTACAGAGGATAACTGCGGATATCCGTGGCTGATCCCTCATAATCCAACTGGCCACTGACAATCATGCCATCGATCATACCGCGATCACTGGCTAACGTCACTTCGATGCGATCGATATATGGAAGTTGGTTGCCTTCGGCATCGACTTTCCAGAAATACGGGTTGCACTCAAAGATATGCCGCTCGGCGTCTTTGCGCAGCAGTCGATAGGGTGCCAGCGTTGGTAGATCCGGTTGGTTGGGCAAATCCGCTGTGCGATCCGCCCGATCAAAGAAAAACTGGTACCAGTTCTCGAAGCCGGCCGCTTCGGCCATGGCTATCAGTTCGTCCTCATCAACGTAGTTGATGTGGAACTGCTCTAGATAATGCCTAGGTAGGAACGGTTCTGACCCTAAGGTGTGGGCCAGTCGCATTTCGAAAAATGGATTCGGTCCCACGAAGGCAAATTCCACAGTGTATTCGTCCAGCATGGTAACCTCAACGACTTCGCCCTCGGTCCGCCAGTTAGATCCGACCACAGGAAACAAATCTTCATTCAAGAGATAGTCGTGGTACCAGAACATGATGTCATGGGCAGAGAAAGGGGCTCCATCGGACCACTTCACGCCCTCCCGCAGGTGGACTGTGAAGGTCGAGGCATCCTCGGAAATTTCAACTTTTCTAGCAAAGCTTACAGCACTGCCGCCGCCATCGGCCTGCGGCTGCAGGATTCCTGTAAAGTCCATGATCCGACCATCAATATGAGTGACACGCGGCCGCAGTGTAACTAGATTGGCTGTACCTCCGTACAAACCGATGTCATCAGCTACCACAACATAGGGCTGCAGCGGTAGACGTTCTTCCACGGTAGGAAGTTCGCCCTGGGCAACACGTTCGGCCAACAGCGGTGCTTCACCAAAGGATTCAATGGCAAAGGACTCTAACTCTACACCGGGATCCTCGATAACGACACCAGCGTACACTGGTAAAGACACCAGCAAACCCAACAACACAACAAGAACCATTGTCCAACTCATCCGTTTCATTGTTTCGCTCCTGTCAATGCATAACTGCTAACGCCTAGTGACAGAAAGAAAAAACCTCGTTGCGGTGTCCCCCTTTCTCATCGACATGGTGACTGATACACCTTGGGCTATGATGGGTTTTGCGAAAACTCCTTTGGATGACGGCGCTTTAGTTCGTCGATGGCATATTCGCGTCCGGTTTCCTTCAGGTATTTTACGTACTCAGCCAGTTGACCCTTGGCGTGCAGTGGACCACCTTCCTGCATCACCGTCCACATCGGATCGCTGGTGTAGCCATCGGGCATGGTGGCCATCATCTCATCGTGCCAGTCCAACAACCTGTAGGCACCTTCGCGGCAGAGATCCGGACGTTCCTCAGCGAGATTGTTCTGCTCATGGGGATCGTCTTTGATGTTGAAGAGCATTTCTTTCGGAAACAAGTGATAGCCATCGTGGTAGGTCCGCATATAGAGCCAATCCCCAAATCGCACACTGCGTTGGCACACGTGGGCACACTGGCTCACAACCAGATAGTCCCAACCAGCAGTTGCTTTATCCCCGGTGACCGCACCGGCGAAGCTCTTACCATCCCAGCTGGGGAACGGCTCGCGTTTGAAGAGTTCTGCCAGTGTGGGTGCTAAGTCGATGTTGTAGCGCAGTTCGCTGTCCGCAGCGCCTTGGACCCCGCCAGGCCATTTGACAATCATCGGTATTCGGCAGGTGATCTGGTCCGCTGTCCCGTGCTCGCCGTAGATACCAAGCTCTCCCATATTCTCGCCGTGGTCGGCGCTGATAATGATCGCCGTATCCTCAAGAATGCCTTTTTCCGCCAAAAAGGCGACCAAGCGGCCAATATGTTCGTCCATATAGCGAATGCCGCAGTCATAGCCGTCGATCATCTGCCGCATGCCGTCCATATCAGGCAACTCACCGGGATAGCGGGGGAAACGCGGATTGGTCGTGTTGTCGAACATAGCGATTTCATACGGTTTATGTGGCCCCACCAGTTTTTGGTGTTCCTGCAAAACGTCCTCGGTCAACCATTCTGGAAGCGGCTCGTCGGCGAATGGGTTGCCGAATTCTTCCGGTGCCCGATAGGGCGTGTGGGGATCCCAATAATTCAGCTGCAAGAACCAATTATCTTGCTCGGCATTGCGTTCGAGCCAGTCTAGAACCACAGGTGTGACCTCTTCGGCGGATTCCATGCCACTCTTCCCCGTATTATACATTTCGTTAAACCCTGACAAAAACGACATCGTGGAATGCCGTTCGGCGAACGGACTGATAGAAGCCGTATGGAACCCCGCTTGCCGCAGGATAAATGGCAGCGTCTCCAAGTGAAACCGGCTTTTGAAACCGCGATCGGCGCCTTCTAAACGCAGGTCAGCCGCTGTTCCTCCATGTCCCACCACACCATTATGAATGCCAAAACGCCCGGTCATCAAAGCCGTTCGCGAAGGCAAACACGGTGCGTCCGTGCAGTAATAGTTTTCAAATCGAACTCCCTGCTCCGCAATGGCGTCAATGTTCGGTGATGTATTCCTGTGATACCCATAACATCCTAGATGGTCCGGGCGCAGTGTGTCCAAGTCCATGTAAATAATCCGCACAATCTTTCCCTCCCTATTTTTTCCCTCTGTGTAATAATAGCGTTATTCACATATTCTATACACCCTGACGAAATCCTTCTCGCTTTTTACTTTTATTCAATAGAAGTTCCCCTGCCAGACAACGTCACTAAGGGTCCGGAGGCCTGCGCTTGGGAGATCCCAGCTGGAGCCCAATTCGTTCTAGATTCCCTGCCGCAGCCTTTTCGCTGGCTACCAAGAAACAGCTTTGTCGTGCGGCTACCTGGGAAACCAACGACGACTCGCAAAACCATCGCGCCTCACCATGGCTTCCAAGCGACCAGATGAAGCCTTTTGCGGCGCAGCAGAGATTCATCTCCTCATTAAATTATCTGATAAAATAACCCTGGATAGTTGTAAAGTTATTATTCCGGGTTTAACATATAGGGAGGATTTAGACTTATTTAAAACGAAAAAATAACTTAGTTTCCCGTTTCGCAATATGAGGAAGGGAGGTCTTCGAGCACGAACTAGAGGTTTCATAGATCACAAATATTCGGAAGTTTTTGTCAAGGTCATGCATCGTCTTCAGCAGGCACTACCAAAGAAGGTCAAACCACATTTGAGAGGAGAGAAGGCAGTCTTGCATCGTGGATGATTTCGACTTTCGTACATCTGCGCCAATGTCAGGCAAGCGGACTACGGCCTGGCAGTGAACAAAGATGACCGTAATCATTCCAAGAGATTGCAGCTGCCGAACACATGAAGAAGATTAATGTTTCACTTCTGTTCCTATTGGTTGCTCTTTTGATTGGTTCTATGGGCACAGCAGCCGCATACAACGAAGCGCCTATGCTTCAAGAGCGTGTGGCAGCAGGGGAATTACCGCCTGTCGAAGATCGTCTCCCGGAACAGCCTTACGTTGTCGAACCAGTTGAAATGATTGGTAAATATGGCGGCACCATGCGTCTCGCCACGATTCGTCCCGTCGGTTACGGTGACGATACGCTGTTGATGGGCAACCCCCACCAATTCATGAAGTTGGACCCCGTCAGCTTTGAGATCGTTCCTAACTTCCCGGTGGAAGTGGACGTGTCGGAAGACATGACCACATATACTTTCCGCTTCAGTCCAGGGCTCAAATGGTCGGACGGCCACCCTTACACGGCCGACGACATTATGTTCTGGTATGAGGACGTACTGTACAATGAAGATCTTACTCCTCTCATAGGCGTCCAATGGCGAGCCGGCGGCGAAGTCGTCGAGGTCACCAAAATCGATGACCATACAGTACAGTTCCAGTTTGCCATACCAAAGCCTTATTTCATCCCCGATCTAGTACACATCAATTTCCACTATTGGCCCAAGCATTATTTGACACAGTTCCATCCGAGCTATGTCGACGAGGCCGAACTGGAGCAGATGACAGCAGATGCAGGTTTCGACCACTGGTACCAGCTGCTCTTGAACAAACATCAAAACATCTGGGGTACCCCAGCACAGGTCGAGCTGCCGACCATAGCTCCATATGTGCTCGCACAGCAAACCGCTAGCCGCAGAATCTATGAAAGAAATCCTTATTACTGGAAAGTCGACACCGAAGGCAACCAATTGCCTTACATTGATCGAGTCGATGTTGAGATTGCCAGTGATCTCGAAGTAATCCAGGGTATGATCGTCTCTGGTTCCATCGACTTCTCCGGTATGGGCACAGATATTCGGAACTACCCAATGTACCGCGGTTCGGAAGACGAAGCTAACTTCCGCACAATTTTGTGGGAAAGCGGCCAAGCCAGCGAAGTCATCTACATGTTCAACATGACACACGCTGACCCCGTCATGCGAGACATCTTCGGAGATGTGCGTTTTCGTAAGGCCATGTCCTTGGGCATTGACCGTCAAGAGATCAGCGACGCTATCTATTTTGGACGTGCTGTACCTACGCAATATACGGTACTGCCAATCAGTATGCACCACAATCCTGAGTTTGCGCAGGCATACACCGAATATGATCCAGTCTTGGCCAACGAACTCCTTGACGAAATGGGCTTGGTTGAGCGGGACAGCGAAGGTTTTCGAGTGATGCCCGATGGACGCCGGCTCCTGTTTACCGTAGAGTATTTCGATATTGAAACAGCGAAAACACCTAACATTGAACTGGTGACGGCCCACTGGCAGGAGTTGGGCGTGGATATGCGCTCGCGTTCTATTTCCGGTGAGCTGCAGGGTGAACGTGCTCCAGCGAACTTGATGGACGCGACACTCTGGCACGGGGACAAAGCCACAGACGTTCTGTTCCCGCTGGCACCGCAGTTCTTGGTTCCATCCAATCCTGGTTGGGAACGGACCAAGTGGCCTCTCTGGGGACGTTGGCTCCAGACCGATGGTGCAGAAGGCGAAGAACCCCCGGCAAACGTAAAACAAGTTCGTCAGTGGTGGGATGAGATGATGGTTGAGCCCGACGAAGACCGTCGTCTGGAACTGGGCGCCAACATCCTCCAAGCACAGGCTGAGAATCTGTGGGTTATTGGAACTGTCGGTCGAGCACCACATCCGTTGGTTGTCAACAATGACCTGCGCAACGTACCTGAAACAGGAGTCTGGGTATGGGACACCAACTGGATTGGCAGTCATAACCCGGAACAGATCTTCTTCGACAGATAAACGGTTGAGCGAACTCAACCTGCTCTACCCCTGCATGATAGCTTCACAATCAAAGCGAGCTTGGCCCCTGGCCAAGCTCGCTTGTCTTTTGGTCCACCGCTGTCATCCATGACTCCCGGTAGTCACCAGCTCAACATTTGGTCAAATGCGTTCCATGCTTGTTCAGCGTAGAAGCGGTGACCTCCTTCACCCACCACCAACTGACAGCGCTCAGAGGCATCGGCGGCATCATAGATCTTCTGGATGATACCGAA
>SLOZ01000007.1 GCA_007132255.1 Limnochordia bacterium
ACACATCCGGCTCTTCAGCAGTACTCACTTCAGCTCTTTACAGAGTGTATAGGTTATGGCAGATTCTAGGTTTAGGTAGGGGGAACGTTTGCAGATAGGCCTGGAATTCCTTCCAGTTCATACTGTTCTTTTGACTTCTTCTGTTAACCCATTTATGGGCTAGCCTAATCGCCAGTTTGTAATAACTGGTTAGTGCAGGGTAGTTCCCACTCACCCCATAGTACTGATAGTGTCCCCTTAGCTTAGCTGCCAATGTTTCCCACCAGTCTTTTAATTTCTCCTGATTCCGTGTTCTCTTCATCCATAGATTGAGTTCTTTTGCCTTGGTTGAAAGCTTCTTGCGTTTCGTCTTTCGCCCCACTTTGAACTTGCCAGAGCGTGTCTTGTCGCTGTAATGCGTGAAGCTGAGAAAATCAAACGTATCTGGTTTCTTGCTCTTCTTTTCCGCATTAATCCGGGCATATCGCCCGAATTCAAGCAGGTTGGTTTTGTCCGGTGCCAGCTCTAACCCAAACTTGTTCATCCGTTCCTCGAGTACTTCCAGGATCTTCTGGGCTTCGTGTTTGTTCTGCACCAGTATGACAAAGTCATCGCAGTACCTGACTACCTTCACATAACCTGTGCACTGCTGGGCGAGACCTTTTTCTACCCACAGATCCAGCACATAATGCAAATATACGTTCGCAAGCACTGGCGAGATGAGCCCGCCCTGGGGTGTACCTTCCTCAGTATCGTACCATTTCCCCTCTTCCATGACTCCTGCCTTCAGAAATCGCATGATCAGCCGTAGGAAGTTCTTGTCTGCAATCTTTTCTTCCAGCATCCTCTTTAGCCAGGCATGGTCTACATGATCAAAGAAACCTTTGATATCGGCATCAATTACATGATTCACTGGCTTGGTCATAATGACTGTGTCTAATGCATTTAAAGCTTGATGGCAATTACGACCAGTTCGGAATCCGTAGGAGCAGTCAAGGAATATCGGCTCATAGATTGCATTGAGTATCCTTGTCATTCCCTTCTGCACAATCTTGTCTTCCAATGCCGGTAACCCAAGTGGTCTTCGTTTCCCTTCCCCCTTGGGGATGTAAACCCTTAGTACAGGAAGTGGTTTATAGGCTTGCTTTTTCATCCTTGCTACCAGATTGTTTATATTTTCATCCAGGTTTGTTTCGTACTCCTGGAAAGTCACTCCGTCGATTCCGGGTGCCTTGTCCTTCTTCAGCATGTAGAAGCTTTCGATTAGTGAACGCTTGTTGAGCAAGTGTGCTAGACTGGTGAGTTTGACTTCGCTATCCTCTGTAATGTGCTTCGTTATAAGACTCAGTTTCGTTTCCATATCAGACTGCATCTCTGGGTACACAATCATCATCCACCTCTGCGTGTAGTATATGTTTCCCTTTGTCTTTACGTACTACTGTCAGCCCCTTCGAGTGGTCCAACTGACCTCACTGGACATTACGCCAATTACTCCTCTACTATGAGCTAATCCGACTGCCGGGTGCCATCTCCCGCACTCCCCATCTTTTAGGGTTGATTGGGATTACTCTTTCGAGAACACTCCGGCTCTCCCAAGTTCCTAGCAGTTCCATTTGATACCATGCCATGGTCACAGACCCCGGGGTGTATACACATACTCGCCACTATCGCACATGCATATATTGCCTTCCAGCACATGGAGACTGTCGGCCTTCCCAACGATGGTAGATTTCGGGGCTCAATCCCTTCACTTGCGTTACGGCCTAGTATCTCTCATTTATCAGCTTCATGTACTTCGTTACCTCCATACATGTGATATAGATGATAGGCTGTTGGCTAGACATTACCTATTCTGGACTTTCACCAGCAAGAACTGCCAAGCTTATCTTGGCGCACCCATGAATGTACCTCCAATTGAACTAAAACTTCGGTAAAGAGCGCACCTGCTTGACACCGGGAAGCTGCTGCAGCCGCACCAATACGTCCGACGTGAGCGGATCATCCGTCTGTGCAACCAACAGGGCATCCGACCCTCGTTGGCGACGGCTCACCTCAAGAAACGCTATATTGATTCGCATTTCACCGACGACGCGGGTAACATCCGATATGGCGCCCGGTTCATCACAGTGGCGTACAATTAAGGTCACGTAGCTGCCATCACAGGAAATGTCAAAGCCATCAAGCCGATCAATACTGATCCGTCCACCGCCAATGCTGGCACCCAAAAGGTCCACTTTACCCGTGGCCCCCTGCAGCTGGAGGCGGACACTATTAGGATGAACATCGCCCAAGTCGGCCCAGTGAAATTGGTATTCCAGGCCAGCTTCTTCAGCTAACTCCTTGGCCTTAGGGATAGCCGGGTCATCCATAAACATACCCAAGATCCCAGCCAGCAGCGCTATATCCGTTCGATGGCCCCAGTATGTGGCTGCGAAAGATCCGTGCAGATGGATGTCGGCTCGCCGGGCTGGTTCACCCAAGATTTGACGTCCCGCATAACCCAACCGCACCGCCCCAGCCGTGTGCGAACTCGACGGCCCCACCATGACTGGACCAACAATGTCAAATATGCTGATCTGCGACACCGAACCCATCTCCTCTCCTGATTCTAAAAAACGGACCCAAAGCCGGGTCCGTACATTTGCTTCAGGATTGCTCAGATTCTCTTTGCAGATCGTGACGCGGGTTCTCCACCACCGTTGCGCAGGCCTCTTCCACAGCACGATCGATATCCAACTGCAGCTGAGTCGATTGCAGCTCAACATTGAGCAACACCTCACCGCGCTGGGTGCTGGAATAACGATTGGGTAGTTTCTTCAAGGCCAACGCGGCGGCATCTGAGCTGCACTGATCACAGCGGCATTGCCCAGTCTTGGTCATGAGTCGATCCACTTCCCGCATCACCAGTTGTTCAATGGGTTTTTTCAATGTCAAAGCCCTCACACCCTTCTTTGGATACTCATTGCCAAACAAGTTTGCTCCGTGGCCCCTGTGTACAGCGGCACCAGATCCGGCGGCGGACGTCACACCATTAAACTTCTCGAGCCCCGCTGCGCCACCCATTCGCCTTCACGAAAAAGGTCTGCAGGACGACAACCGTATATCCTCTTCTCTCATCATACTGCATTTTCTTCGAAAAAAAAAGGTTTCTCGCAACGAGAAACCTTTTTACACATAGTAGAAGAATCACAGATCCAAGGCGTCAATCACAGCATTGATAACGCCTTTGCTCGTTTCAGTAGCACCAGATACCGTGTCCACGTTGATGGACTGGGCATCCACAATTGCCTGCGGTATACGCTCGAAAGCTGGGTCTGACAAGCCCGGCGTCTCATCTTGCTCCAAAATCTCCACGGAGGCGATGCTGCCATCGGACACGGTGACTTTCACCTTGATATCACTTTTATAGCCAGCCGCTGAGCCTTCATACTCACCATCTTCAACGTCGATAATCCCGAGGGCCCGACGTACAGCCTTCAAAAAAGCTTCACTGGTAGCGGTAGCACCGGAAACAACATCCACGTCCACGGACTGGGACGCCACAACAGCCTCTATTAATGACTCCAACGCTGAATCAGCAATTGCGGGCGTTTCGTCATGCTCTAAGACAACAACCTCACTAATGCGCTCGTCCTCTACTGTCACTTCCACTTTGATGTCCGACTTATAACCCTCAGCACTGCCTGTATAGACACCATCCTCCAAGGCTTCGGCGGCAATATCCATGGAATAAAAGACTCCGGTAACGGCCAAAAGACCTAGGAACAACACAATGCTGACATTGCGACGAAAAACCTTATCCAACATACACTACCTACCTCCAAAATCTAGAGATTTCGATACTCAATCGTATACTTCGCTCTAGGTTGTCGATCTCCTGCTGCGACGTTTTGCTCGAACATCGATCCAGGCAACCCCAACAGAACACCATCCCGTCCTCTTCAAAATGCGGGCGTACACCGAAAGTCACGGGATCACCGGTAGAGTCACCGCCCCTTGGGGCATCAGGACCAAGGTATCGATTGTGGGTTGGACCTCCTGGGCCTGCCGCACCGCATCGTCCACCGAAGCTGCCGGTCGCAGCCCCGTCTTACGCACCACCGCTGGCTCCAAATCACTGACAAGAATAGCCGTGTACTGGGCAGCAATGCGCCGGATGTGATATGCTACGTAACCTGGCACCGTAAAGCCCTGGGCCAAAGCAGCCACCATCGACTCCAAGCTGTCGTATTGGAACCAGTCGAAGAATTCCGGCGAACCACCGCCTTCAAGGCACTGGGCCAACACAATGATCACGCCACCGTCCTCCACAGCGTAGAAGGCGTTATCCAACGTCTTTGAGGATTGATATAGATTGATGTCCGTCGGAAAACCGCCGGCAGAAGCGATGACCAAATCACCTCTTGCTGCCAAAGGCACACCGTAGCGTTGGCGGATGATCGCACAGCCCTTTTCCCAGGCTGTATCCCAATTACCCCCAACCACAGCGCCGATGCCCCGCTGACTGCTGAGAATAACGTTGAGCAAGAAGGCGGGGCTCAGTAGAGCCGCCGCTTCCATCATGTCTTCATGCAGAGCGTTACCAACAGTCTTCCCCGAACCCATGGTCGCAATGGCATCGGGACTCAGCAAAAATCCATGATTCGCCTGCACCGTCCGATAACCTGCTATACCTGGCAGCACGCTCTTGCGGCCGCCGCCGAACCCCGCCATTAAATGGTAGACCAAGCCGCCGACAAGAATCACATGATCGGCCTCCACAGCCAATCGATTCAGGTGCACGTCCGTACCGCGACTGGTGGTTCCTACAAAACACAGGTTGCCCTCATCATGGCTGTCGTGGTCAACGACACGAACACGGGCAAAAATGTCGTCACCCGCTAGTTCTTGTAGTTCAGCATCGGTGTGGCCGCGATGCGTACCTATGGCCACCAAAACAGTAATGTCGGAGTCAGGAATACCGCAGCCGTTGAGATAGCTGAGCAGCGGCGGGAGCAGCAGATCATTACGAATCCAGGCCCTTGTCAAGTCGCTGATTACAATCACGACACGGCCACCGCTGCGCACTCGCTCCTTGAGGGGCGCTGAATGGTCTACGGGTCGATCTAGTTGTTCCAACACGGCGGCCGGAACATCTGCTACGTCGCCCATCGGCTGCGATTCCACGCTATAGAGCCTATTGTGGGGTGGCAGTTCCAGCGATAGATGCCCGAGTCCGTAAGCTAGTTCCATGATGATCAGCTCCTTTATCCGTACGCTCGCAGGCCCATTCCACAGAGGCGTCTCCGCGCCTCAACCTGACGGTTCGATTCGTGCTCAGCAGCAAACTAAGCACTGCTTTTTAGAACAACACTGCTTGGCAATGACTACTCCAAGTCGAATGCCGCCACCACCGAACCTTGAAAGCGCTCTTCAATGAAGTCCAGGACTGCCTGCGAGTGGTACGCAGCTACCAAAGCATCATAGCGCGAATCTTCGAGTTCGCCGCTGCGAACTGCGATGACGCAGATGTACGGTGAATCCGCACCTTCCACCACAAGCGAGTCTTCTACGGGGTTCATTCCCGCTTCAATGGCATAGTTCGTATTAATGACGGCCAAATCGACATCCTGCAGAGAGCGGGGCAGATTAGCTGCATCCATCTCTGTGATCCGCAACTTGTAAGGATTATCGACAATATCAAACACGGTGGCTGCCAAACCGGCACCTTCGGCCAACGTAATCAGTTCCGCTGCCTCCAATAGGAGCAGGGCGCGGCCGCCGTTGGTAGGATCATTGGGTATCGACACCAGGGCACCGCTTCGCAGTTCATCAAAGGAACTGATCTGCTCGGAATAGACTGCCATAGGGAAGATCACCGTAGGCGCAATCCAGTCGAGCTCCAAACCGCGGTCAGCTGTAAACTGCTCAAGAAAAGGGATATGTTGGTATGAATTGACATCCAACTCGCCATCAGCCAGTGCAATATTCGGCGTCACAAAATCTACAAAGGTCACAATGCGCAGCGTAAATCCTTGCTCTGCCAATATGTCCCGAACCACTTCCATAATCTCTTCGTGGGGACCAGCAGTCACACCCACAGACAGATCATAAGCAGCGGCACTGCCTCCAGCCACCAGTACAAACACCAAGGCCAACACGATCATTCTTCTCATCCAAGGAACCTCCTTCGAGATAAAAACCAGTGGGTTTTCTTGGCTAGCAACAAAAAAACCCCTTCTACAACGAGAAGAGGTCTGAATAACAGAATCCCCCCTCATCTTTCAGACATGGTTACGCATACCAATGCCTGCAGGATTTGGCACCCTGTGCGGATATTCCGCCGGGTTGCCGGGTTTCATCGGGCCAGTCCCTCCACCTACTCTTGATAAGAGAACACAAACGTTTATGTGATTGTTCCTAATACTACAGGTTTCGTCGGTGCTTGTCAACATGTTTGCGCGCCGATGTTACGCGTATTTTCCCGTATTTGCCCCTTGTTATTCCGTTGATGAAGACTGCGGAACGCGAAAATGCCGTTCAATAGCCTGCGTCATTGTCGCCACATCACGCCCAACAGAGTGCTCAATCACGCGCAGGTGTAGTCGGTCAGCCTCCGCCTTTAACGCGTGTGTATCATTGATACACATTTCAAGGATCCGATCCATAATAGCCTGCGGTTCTGGCAGCGTTTGAATCCGCTTGAGCATTGGCTGTTTGTCTTCCCGGTCGAAATAAGACTGGGCAATGACCTCGTCACTGGCCGTAAGAATGACGATTCGGCGGTGCGCTGCAATCTGCCGCAACAGCTGCAGTGGGAAGATACCTTCGAATACCACGGGCCCTTGCCTGGCCAGGACCGCCAGTTCCAGTATGTGCATCGGAACGACATCTTCGTTCAGAGCCTTCAGCCACTGGGAATACTCCTGGGGGGACTGCCCAAAATACGTCTCCCAATCTGGGAAATACCGGCAGAGCGCCGGTTGTTCCGAAGCCGTGGCTATGCTCTTATACCCGACCACAGTCTCGTCAGCATTGTAATGGCGCAGTCCATACTTACGTTCTAGGTACTGAGCAGCCGTGGTCTTTCCACCACAAGGTCCGCCAACAATCCAATAAACATCGCGTAATGCGTGCGCTACCACGTTGTTAGCCATATACATAATCCATACCACCTCTGGCAATCGCCTCGGAATTCTTGGAACAACACTACCCTAGCAGGCCTGTTGCATAGACGTGTTTCAACGCCCAACGTTGACTGTTCCGCTCGGGGAAATGCCTGCTAAGCGGCATTTCGTACTCGGTCGTAAACCACGCTTTGCTCTCTATGAAACAGGTCTGCTGGATCTAATTCGAGGTATTAGCGAAGAATCCTGCGCTGTACCTAGGAAGGATTCGGGATGCCGATTGCGAAATGGTGAGGATACGAATGGTATCCTTGGAGGTGTTCTTTATGAGGTCGTATAGCGATTACAACTTTGTACGCGGGGTCTGCCATAATCCCAGACCAGGGAATAGTCAGGAACGTTTAGAACAAGAAATGAGTTACTGCCAGCGGCTCAACATAAACTCCATTCGTTTCTGGATGGATCAGTCCAGTTGGGAAGCCGATCCCCAGGGTTACATCGAA
>SLOZ01000324.1 GCA_007132255.1 Limnochordia bacterium
CGGTGTTTCCGTTAAGACGTCTGTGAAGTAGGAATACATAATGGGCTGCCAACCCTCGCGAATCAGAGAAATAGTACCATCGAAATCAAACAAGGCCGCTTTGTATGCCTTCGGCTGCGGTCTCTCCAACCAAACAATGTCTGCCACATCAATCCCCCAGTTCCATGAAATAGTATCCCAGAATGTGCGAAGCCACCATATGGGCATCTTCGATGCGCCCCATGTGAACCGTGGGAGCGTACCAAACATGTTCGGCCATCTGTGCTAAGCGGCCACCATCGCCTCCGGCGAAGGCCACCACAACCATGCCAATGGACTCTCCGTGCGCTGCGGCGCGAATCACATTCTCGGAGTTGCCACTGCCGCTGAAACAGATCAGAACATCACCGGCCTCAGCGGCGTTACGCAGCTGTTCCACGAAGATATCACTGTAATCAACATCGTTGGCCAAAGCCGTCATGATACCAATGCTTTCGGTTAAAGCTGTCACTCGAAAGCGTCGCCGCCGCCCGAACGACGCACCTTTACCTAAGTCGGTGGCCAAATGCGATGCCGTCAGGGCGCTGCCACCATTGCCGATGACAAACACACGGCGGCCCTCCAACCGCGCATGGCCAAGAATTTCGGCGATCTCCTGCAGCTTTTCGACATCCATGTTCTCCAACGCTGTCGACAAGTCTCGCATGTACTGCTGAACAAATCCAGCAAAAGCCTGGTCCTCCATGTCGCATCCCTCCAATGAAAAGTCTGCAGTAGCAGCGTAAATTATGACCCATCTTAGCACAGTAAGGTTGTGTAACTTATCGAACTCCGTTTAGGAACGTGTTGATTTTCCCGGTATCCCGGGCAAACTCATGCCGAACACCTCGGTGAAATCGCTGCTAAAGCGATTTCGAGTCTCCTGCTATGAGCTCGCCAGGCCACTTTTTCAACACGTTTCTAGGGCCATGCCTGCGGCCCCTAGGAGCACCGAGTCATCGGCCAGGGCCGCAGGCACGACACTGACCGGTGCCACTTCCGGCAGCAATCGCTGTTGGTTCACCGATTGTTCAACGCCATCAAGAAAACCAGCAGCTGTACCAACACCACCACCGACCACCACGGTATCCACATCTAAGGTGGCCACAACGCCGCGCACGGCTCGGACGAACCACATTCGAGTCGTTTGGAGAAGACCGGTTGCGGTCGTGTCTCCGGATTGGGCGGCTATGAACACGTCTTGCGCTGTTAATGTATCCTTCTGGCGATACAGCGCTGCCAACGATGAATCTCTACTATCGTCGTTGCGGACATAATCGATGGCACGCTGCGCCAAGGCTGGCCCCGAACACAAGGATTCGACACACCCCTGCGCTCCACAACTGCACGTTGGTCCAGCAGCCAGCAGTGGAACATGTCCCAACTCTGCCGCTTGGCTGTGGCGACCGCGCCGCAGACGTCCATCCAAAACGATACCACCACCAACTCCCGTGCTCACGGTGTAGTACACCATGTCCGTACTGCCCCGACCGGCTCCAAACAGATACTCACCCCAGGCACCCGCATTTCCGTCATTATCCACGATCACAGGCAGCCCTAAGTAGGGTCGAAGCCAATCTGCAAAGGAGAAGTCCTTCCACCCCGACACATGCATGGAACGCATCACTCGCTGCTGATAAAAATCCACCGGACCACCAAAGCCCACCCCGACAGCTGCAGGTGGCTCACCGGCACTAGCGGCGGCTTCCAGCACTTGCGGCAAGAGTTGTCTCAACAGAGATTCCGCTCCGGCTTCCCGAACAACGGCATAGCGCTGTTGCTGTAGGATTTGACCAGACGCGTCAACCACTGCCACGCGATAATTTGTTCCACCAATATCCACAGCCAGTACACTCATCGTTGTTGACCTCCCGGTGTCTAGGACAACCAACCCTGCCGACGCCAATATTCTTTATCGAAATGTCCATTCGGGTACTGCTTCATCAGCTGTTTCATAACGAAAAACAGGCCTCGGGTGAACAACGGCGGTCTTGGAGATCTCCGCGTCGCCCGTTCCAACCGGCGAGCCAAACTGTGTAACTGTACGGTCAAGTTGTCCTTCTTACGCTGCGGCATGTGGTCCCAATCCTCGGCCAAAATGCGGATGTTTGCCCTGAGTACTTTCGGAATCCCCCAGTGCTTAAGGCAAGCAGC
The DNA here is from genome assembly GCA_007132255.1 of Limnochordia bacterium. Classification (GTDB taxonomy): domain Bacteria; phylum Bacillota; class Limnochordia; order Darwinibacteriales; family B1SED10-159; genus SLOZ01. The sequence goes on from SLOZ01000324.1 coordinate 2,173, forward strand.
CATACCCGCATTGGCTTGTTTCGCGCCATGGCCTGCCGCGGTGGCCAAGAGCAGCGCCGGTTTACTGAACATGCGAGGATCCGGACGATGGGCCATGAACAGATATGCCGTGTGGTCCAAGAAATTTTTCATGGCTGCGCTGGGACCGATGACATAAGCTGGAGACGTAAACACCAAGGCATCCGCCGCCAAGAGACTTTTCACGATGGGCTGCACCTGAGCGGCATTGGGACAGTACTCCTCACCGCGGTCAAAACACGCATAACAGCCGCGGCAAAACGCTGCCAGATCCCTTGGAACATGGTATTCCTCGCACTTCTGCATACCCAAACGGCGCAGTTCAGCGCGTACGATCGCCAACGCCTGCCATGTGTTACCCCGGCGTGGACTGCCGTGGATGATACATACGTTCATGCCATCAAACCCCATTTCCGCTATTTACAACAACGATGTCTGGTGAAGATATTTGTTTGGGCGGCGAAGGATTTTGGTGATCGAAGGCGAAAACAAAGGTTGGCGCTAGGTGCCAACTGCCTGAAAAGATAGGAGATAGTCCATGAAATCCCGAATCCTAAGCCATCCATTGTTTGCCACGTTTCTTAATCTCAAAGGTAACCAGAAAGTCTGTGTCTATACGGAACCTCTTTGGGGCATACCGTTCAATTTATTCACGCCCTATGCCACATTGTACATGGCCGCTCTAGGCCTCAGCGATCGTTCCATTGGAATTGTCGCCAGCGTCAACATGGCATTTCAGATCGTATTCGCATTGCTCAGTGGTATTGTCACCGACAAACTGGGTCGCAAACGCACAACGTTCATCTTCGATACGCTGTCTTGGTCTGGCGCTTGTTTCATCTGGGCCATTTCTCAGAACTTCAACTTTTTTATCGTGGCGGCCATGATTAACGGCATGGCCCGTATTACCATGAACTCATGGAGCTTAATCCTAGTCGAGGACTGCCCTGAAGAGGATTTGGTGAATGTCTATGCTTGGATTCACATTGCCAACTTTGTTGCTGGCTTTTTTGCCCCGCTGACGGGGCTCATTATCCATATGTTTGGCCTCGTACCGTCCATGCGCGGCATCTATATCCTGGGTTTTATCATGATGACATCCAAATTCTTGATCTTCAATCGCTTTGCCACAGAAACCCAGCAGGGAAAGGTGCGCATGCGGGAAACCAAACACGATTCCATCTTGACGCTGTTTCGCCAATACCGCGGCGTACTAGCGGCGATGCTGAAGACGCCTCAAACACTGTTGGCATTAGGCATCATGATGGTCATGACCATCACCATGCTGATCAACGTCAACTTCTGGCCTCTTTTGGTCACAGAACGCCTCAACATTCCCGTGGAATGGGTGGGCATCTTTCCCTTTGTGCGAGCCGCCGTCATGCTGGCCTTATACTTCTTAGTAGCACCGCGTTTGAGCACAAAGTACTTTCGCAATCCCATGCTCCTTGGCTTTCTCATGTTTATTGCCAGCCAAGCCCTTTTGGTCACAGCACCCTTTGAGGGCTTTGGGCTCATCTTCATCAGTATTCTTTTGGAGGCTGCCAGTTTGTCTTTGATTGATCCCCTAATCTCGTCCATTATCGTCATCGCTGTGGACTTCCGCGAACGGGCTCGCATCATGGCTCTGATCCATACATCGGTGATCCTTTTCACGTCACCCTTCGGCTGGTTAGCTGGAACACTGTCGGAAATCCAACGGATCTTGCCCTTCGTAATTAACATCGGTCTCTTTGTGATCGGCGCTGCCTTGACGATGATCCTGGCAGCTCAGTTGAAGAAAGACGAGCCTGGCATCAAAGTTGAGACCTGACAATGCTTAATGGAAGCGGCTCCGCTGCTAGCGGTCTACAATCGCTGCAGCTCGGACGCGAGAAATGCCTCGACCCGCGCTGCGAACCTTTCCTTAACTCTTGGCTGAGGCTGAAGCTTCGTGTTCTGTTCAGCGTAGTAGGTACCGGTTTGAACATCAATCTGCAGCGAGTTCAAAGGGTTGCCTGGATTTCGCTGGGCCGAGGGAACGGCCGTGAACTGGGTTGCATGTTCGACACAGATGCTCCGCACTCCTCCCTTCATGGCGAAAACCGCCAGCGCTGTCACCCAACGCCCTTTGGCGTGGCCCCCCAATTCGCGAACAACGTTGGCATAGTGTGTCACCATCTCTTCGTCACTCAAAGCTCGGCCTCCCACTCGCCTTACGTGTACACCGGGCTGCCGTGCGTCGTCGAGGCCATCAATGAACAGGCCGCTGTCTAAGGCAAGCGTTGGCATGCCTGCGGCATTGGCATAGGCCAATGCTTTGATGCAGGCATTCTCTTCGGGATGGTTGCCCGATTCATCAACATGCAATTGCAGATCAAGATCCCATGGAGCCAATAAGTCCAAAGGCAGAGTTTCAGCAATGCCCGCAATATCTTGGAATTTCCTCGGATTCGTGGTGCCGAACAGAAGCTTTTTCACCATTCTGTTAATTTTCTCCTCTCCAAAATGGTATCGAACCCCATAAACTGGAGGAGCCTTTCTGCGAAACGGCTCCTCCTTGTTCGTTATCCCTGCAGTTGGTCATAGTGGACAATTTGCACCGTCTCCGCTTGTTTTGCATGGTTCAACGCTTCGTCTAGACGACGGAAAATGCCCCGAGGGGTTTCGTCACCCCGGCAGGTGTATAACGCCAGAGCCACCGGCACTCTGATTGGGCGGCCTTCGTACTCGAAAGGAGCCGCGGCCAAGGCTTCCTGAATGTTTGCGGCCAATGCACGACTATCTTCTGCAGAACACGCCGGAAGCAGCACAACGAGATCGCCGGTATGACTCATACCCACGGTATCTTCAGAACGCACCGCTCCATCGATCACGGCAGCTACGTGACGGAGGAGCTTGTCACCCACAGTATAGGTCAGATTCCGGTTGAGATCGCGGAAACGGCGGATATCCACGGCGATCAGCGAACAACCTTGTTCTAAATCGTGCATCTGCCGTTCCATATAGCCATAGTTGTACAGGCCAGTACCCACGTGAAATGTCGAGAAATCATGCTGTGGCAGATGCCAGATCTCGTCATTGTATTGGCGAATAGTGCGATCGCTGGAAAACAGGCCCGCTCGAGCGATGTTGCACAAAGCCTTCCGCCACCAAGTCGTACCCCTCCGGTACTCAAAATCCACTTGCTCTTGAATCCGGCAGTATGCGTCAAAGTCCTTTAAGACGAAATACGGATCGGCCATGCCGAAATGACCGGTGACCAAAGACTGGTACAAGTCACGAAACATTTCGGGATTGTCGGGCGCATACGTTCCATCCACCAACTGCTGCAGAACTCTACGCAAAGCACCATTGGAGTCCATAACAGCACGGTGATCATAACCGCCCTGCTGGTAGTAACGATTGGTTTCATCGGCTGTCAGTCCGAAGATAAAAATGTTCTCTTCGCCCACAGCCTCCAACATCTCAACATTGGCACCGTCCAAGGTCCCTACGGTAAGGGCTCCGTTGGCCATGAACTTCATATTGCCGGTTCCCGACGCCTCCTTGCCTGCAGTGGAAATCTGTTCACTGACGTCAGCTGCGGGGATGATCTTCTCGGCCAATGACACGCGATAGTCCTCCAGGAAGACAACTTTAAGCTTCCCGCCAATGGCTGGATCATTGTTGATCCGCTTGCCCAAATTGTGAATCAGCTTAATGATCTGCTTCGCCGCTTTGTAGCCAGGGGCCGCTTTCCCCGCAAAGATAAACGTCCGCGGATGCAGAGGATGGTCGGGGTTACTGCGCAGTACATTGTACAGATGCATGATGTGGAGAACATTCAGCAGCTGCCGCTTGTACTCGTGCAGGCGCTTAACTTGGACGTCAAAGATGGATGTAGGATCGACATCGATACCGTTGACTTCCTTGATGTAGTCCGCTAAGTGCCGTTTGTTGACCAACCGGATCTCCTGCAGACGCCGCTGGATCTGAACATCATCAAGCACCCGTTCAAACTTGCTGAGGCTCTGTGGCCGCAGTTTCCAGCTGGTTCCTATGCTGTCTGTAATGAGATTGGCCAACTGCGGATTCGCCTTCAACACAAAACGCCGAAACGTGACACCATTGGTGATGCCGCGAAACTTCCCTGGGTAAAATTGGTGGAACTCCGCAAAGACGTACCGCTTAAGAATATCAGCGTGCAGCTGAGCAACTCCATTCACCGAGTAAGAGCCCACAATGGCGAGATGAGCCATGCGGATTTGATCATCGCCGACAACGGCCATGCGCGCAACCTTGTCCCATTCGCCGGGATACGCCTGCCAAAGTTCGGCGCAGAAACGTTCGTTGATGGCATCGATGATATCATAGATGCGGGGCAGAAGGTTCCGCATGAGCCAGCGAGGCCAACGTTCTAAGGCCTCCTCCAGAATCGTGTGGTTTGTGTAGGCAAAGACCTTGAGGGTGATTCGCCAAGCAGATTCCCAGTCCAATCCATCTTCGTCCAACAAGATGCGCATCAGTTCCGGGATGGCTAACGCCGGATGCGTGTCATTAATGTGGACCACCACATGGTCAGGCAGCCGATTCAAGGGTTTCCCCAACCGGCGATACTTGCGCATCATGCTCTGCATACTAGCCGATACAAAGAAATACTGCTGCTTCAAACGCAGCTCCTTACCTTCTGGATGCTGGTCTTCCGGATATAGCACTTTCGATATAACCTCAGCCGATTCCCGCTCTTCCACAGCACTTAGGTATTCTCCGGCACCAAAGCGACTCATATCGAAACGCTGCAGCGCCCGCGCTGCCCATAGACGCAGCGAGTTTACTACTTCAGAATGGTATCCTAGCACCGGCACGTCATGGGGAACGGCTAGAACAGTCTGATACCCTATGTGATTGACTTTCAGCTGCTTGCCTACCTGCTTGTACTCAACAACTCCACCAAAACGTACGGTCTCCATTTCCTCTGGCACAGGCACTTCCCAGACCGTTCCCGTCTCCAGCCAAGGATCAGACACTTCCACTTGAAATCCATCAAGAATGCGCTGCTTGAACAGTCCGTTCTCATAGCGGATTCCACAACCTTGTGCTGGCAGGCCCAAGGTCGACAAGGAATCCAAAAAACAAGCCGCCAAACGGCCAAGACCACCGTTGCCTAAGCCCGCGTCATGCTCGTACTCACTAACCTCTTCCAACGTAAGGCCAAACTCTTTGCAGGCCTCTTCTGCCAACGTTTCGATTCCTAGGTTGACCAAGTTATTGCCCAGCGTACGGCCCATCAAAAATTCCATGGAGAGATAATAGACCTGCTTGCCGCCCTCATCCTCCATTTGTTCTCGCGATAACGACCAGCGCTCCA
>SLOZ01000220.1 GCA_007132255.1 Limnochordia bacterium
CAGTTTCAAGCAGCAGCCAAAACCGTCGTATCCCTGAACACGACTGTTGGCAGAATCCAGAAAACCGCAGAATCGCCCAACAGGCCGCTGTCATCTAGTTTGAGACAACCAGTGTATCGACTAAACGCAAGAAGCCTTCGTTTTGAAAGGCATCCGATCGTTTCCTTCTTTGGGCTTGGATGGCTCTTTAGCCGTCGCCCTTACCGCTGCGCCTTCGCAAGTCGCTGGACCTACGGCGCAATCACAATCGAGCCGCTGCTGCCATCAATCCTCTACCCACTCCAGGAAAACCCCATGCTTGAAGCCACCCCGTTGGTGGCGTTTCTCGGCTTGAATCTGTCGCAGCGCTTCCCAGTCGAGGCCTAGTTCAACCAGCAGGGCATCCATGACCTCCAGAACATCGGCCAATTCGGCGAGATCGTCTTGGCTTTGAAGAAATTCTTCCGTTTCCTCCAAGAGTTTGCGCTTCAATTCTGTTCTCAAGGCGTTTCCGGCTACCTTTGACGTCTTATATTCTTTACCCGTCTGAGCAATAATGGCCGGAATGCCATCCCTGACCAGTTTATTGTATGTCGGCATGCTGCATTCTCCCTCCCCATAGGCTTCCTACGCTTCCAGCCCGCGCTTGGTACAGTCTGGAAAGTGTCTGTGGCGTGACCGACAGGCAAGCCCAGCCTGTACGTGTGCGACCAACAGAGCTGACTGCCTTCGGATTATGGACTCCTCAATATGGAACATCCTGTGCGCTTCTTCAAACCGGAAGAATGCTCACCTCTTGCTGCGGAAATTCACCGGCTTGTTCTAGGTAAGAAGCGCCCAACGACTGAAGGATCATTAGGGGCAGCCTTGTCTGCTCTTATCTTCCATATCTACCTTCAACCCGTTCGCACAATCAGAATTCCAGCAGGAGAACTTTTTGGCGACGTAAAACAGCGTTAATGCTCGAAATCCTGGCACTAACGCTGTGATCCTTGTCCGCCGCGGATACCAGTTGATCACTGACCGTCGTTTCTTACGAACAATGCATGCGTTAGTTACATGGACATGCGCCCTGGGAGCTCAGCCTCTCGAATCTAGTTCGGCCCCAAAAGATCCCAGACCAACTGGCAGAAAACAGCGGCTCCAGGTACCAAAGCGCCGTCATGGTAGTCGAAGCGGCTGTTGTGACCATAGATGGGTTCCGTGCCTGGCTCCAATATACCTATCTGGAAAAACAAACTCTTGGGAACTTTCTCGCTGTAAAGGGCAAAGTCTTCCGAACCCATGACCGGCAGCGTGGTCTCGACAATGGAATTGGGGCCGAGAACGTTTTCCACTGCGGCATACAGGCGGTCGACCATGGCGCTGTCATTAACCACTGGCGGAACGCAGGGAACAAAGTCCACTTCATAGTCACAGCCGAAGGTGGCAGCTACCCCGGCAGCCTTTTCACGCAGACGATCCTCCATCTGGTCACGGACAGCCTTGTTCAGCGTCCGAATGGTTCCCCGCATTACGGCGTTCCGGGGAATGATGTTGAAGGCCGTGCCCGCCTCCACTGCACAAACAGAAACCACAGCACTGTCCAGTGCATTGACCTGCCGACTGACAATCTCCTGAACCGCCGTGACAAAGTGGGCGGCGGTCAGAATGGGGTCTCTGGTTTGATGAGGATAGCCGCCGTGGCCGCCAGCAGCGGTGAATGTTACTGTGAACTTGTCGGCCGAAGCCATTGCGGGACCTCGCAGCGCCGTTACTTGGCCCAAATTCAACCCCGAAGAACCGTGCAGCGCCGCGATGTAATCCGCCGGGGGATCATCCAGCACTCCTGCTTCGATCATGCCCTGCGCTCCCGCCAAGGTCTCTTCTGCTGGCTGGAACAGAAACCGCACTTCTCCGCAGAGCTGCTCCTTGATGGCAGCCAAGGCATGCGCGGTACCCAAAAGCGTAGCGGTGTGGCCATCGTGGCCGCAGGCGTGCATAACACCCGGATTCTGGGATGCATACGGCAGGCCGGTTTCCTCCTGCATCGGAAGTGCGTCCATGTCAGCGCGCAGGACAACCACGGGTCCTGGGCCCCGCTCGCCCTTAAGAACTCCCAAGACTCCAGTACCTGTGTTCAGCGAGCGCAGCGTTATCCCGGCCCGTTTCAGCTCTTCTTCAACAAACTTCGTGGTCTTGAACTCTTGGAATCCCACCTCAGGCTGGCTGTGGATCTGGTGCCGCCAAAGCGTCATGGCTTCTCGGTAACCTTCCACGTGTTGGTACAGGTTCATTCGATCTCCTCCCAGTTCATGTGATCCTTGCAGACACGGTCTTTGCGAGTATGTTCCGCTGACCATGAGCAGTTCTGCCAATACTTCGCAGGGGACAGTTCCGCCCTGGCCTAGTCTGGTGACTTATATCTTAGGTCCATCACGCACCAGTTTGTTGTAGGTAGGCACAGTGCATCGTCCTTTCGCAGAGTATCAGTGATCATCCTCCCGCTCCTTATACAGGCGGGCCAATTTTTGTCGAGAGCGGTAGAAAAGTATGTCTTGCATATGGGCAAGCAGTATGGGTGACTGCTTGTCCACAATGGACTCCTTGATGTGGAAGATCCTGTTGATTTCATCGAACCAGAAGAAGTCGGAACTCTGGGCGAGGAATTTCACGGGATTGTTCTTAGCCAAGGTCTCCCAACGTCTAAGGGCCCACTCCTGGTAGCCTTGGCTGCTCTTGTCTTCCATATCTACCTGCAGGCGCGGATCCCCATAGAACTGCTGCATGCCCATGGCCACCTGCTGCAGCGGTACCTGCTCATAGACTCGCAGAGCCAAGCCATACCCGAGCGCATCGAGCAGCATGTACAGAGCTGACGGTTCGGTAATGCCAAGATAACGGCCGGTTAAGATGCGAATGGGAACGCCTCGGGCCGCAGCGCGCCGTAGATCCGGAGCAGCAAACGCACACCGGACTCCAAGATAAACGAAACCACCAGCTTGATTTCCACGGCCTGACGAAACGAGGTCTGCAGAGAAGCCAGCAGCGTATCAGGATCGTTGGTAATGACGCGTTTCGCCAACAAGGATGGGGGCTGCAGGGCCGACACCACCTTTCAGAACGATTGCGAACAGAGTCCTACTGCTTTATGGGCCTGCAGTCACGTCAAGGAATCAACAGAACCTTCACGGTATGGTCCCGTTCTTTGGCCTTCTGGAATGCGGCGGCAAACTCAGCCAGCGGGAACTTGTGGGTCACCGCCTCGCCGATGGGTATTTGACCGCTCTGGGCATATTCAATGGCCAAAGGATAGGTATAGGGGCTGAGATGCGCACCGAAGATATCCAGTTCCTTGCGGTCACCGATGATACTCCAATCAACCGTGGTTGGGTCGGTGAAGACGCTGAACTCCACAAACCGTCCCAGCTTGCGGATCATCTGCAGTCCTTGGGTAACGCCGCTGGGATCTCCGGTTGCCTCAATGTAGACGTCGCAGCCGTAGCCATCTGTTTGCTGCAGCACGGCGGCTACCACGTCATCGTTGTCGGGATTCATGATTATGTCAGCGCCAAAGTCCTTGGCCAACTGCAGTCGGTCATCGCGCAGGTCCAGAGCGATCAAGCAGCCTGGGTTCTTCATGCGTGCCACAGCAATCATACCCAAGCCCAACGGGCCCGCACCGGCCACGACCACGGTATCGCCCAATTCAATCTGAGCTCGGTTGACCGCATGGATGGAGCAGGCCAGGGGTTCGATCATCGCCGCCGCTTCCAAAGAAATGTCTTTAGATACCTTATGGTGGCGGCCGCGAGCCGGAAAGATCATATATTCTGCCATACCCCCGTTGACGCTCTGCTGGAATCCGTAGATGTTGTGAACCTGACACATCCAGTATTGACCTCTTTGGCAGAAGCGGCATTGGCCGCAGGGAACAATCTGTTCCGAAACCACTCGCTCACCCACCTGAAAGCCGTGGAGTTCACCAGCCCCTTCACCCAAAGCCGCCACGACCCCGACGAACTCATGACCAGGGATCACCGGCGTTTCCACATACGGCTCTTGGATTCCCCCACCCCAGAACATGGGCGCCCCTTGGTACGCCTTGACATCACCAGCACATACCCCGCAGGCCTCCACCTTGACCAAGACATCCCCAGGACCAGGGGATGGTGTCGGCACGTCCTCCAAACGATAATCCTCAATACCGTGACAGACCACAGCTTGCATCATGTTGGGAATCATAATTGAACCCACCTTTCTGATTTCTCCAAATGGCATCTTCCCGCAGCCGTTCATTATAAACGTTTGTTTAAACAGTTCCGCCATTATCGAAATATCCCTTTTTACCGGTAAGGGACTTGAGGCACCCAAGTCGACAAGATTCACCAACATTCCGATCCGTTTTCGTCTAGGCGCGTCGAAAAAGGGAGGATGGTCCACGTGATGTCGCCACCCTCCCCCTATGGGTTGTTGACGCAGTCTGCAGGGACGGCGGCTGTTGAACCTAGCTCATGGACTCTGGCAGCGGCAGACCCAGCTCGCTGCCAATGGCCTGCAGCTGGCTCCAAACTTTTGCTGAAAGCGGAACGCCGCGGACAGCGCAGTCCTGCTCATGGAGATGCTCCTTGAGGCCGGCATAATACACCTGTGTCTCGCCTGCCGCCGGGTCGGCGGTGCGCAGGGCTTTTAACATCGTGCCCATGTCGTTTTTGATCGCGTCGGGCTCACGGAATAGATCTAAGCGAACTGCCCCGAAGAAATGTGCTACCCGTCCCGAGGTTCCTTCGGCGTCTACCACATCCTTGCCGAACAGACCGCCGGACAGCACCGCAGTGAAGATATCCACCATCACAGCCAAACCGTACCCCTTATAACCGCTGGTCAACTCACCGCTGCCACCCAAAGGCAGGATGCCGCCACCTAATTGATACAGCATATCTGCTAGGAGTTTTTCACTGTCCTGCGTTGGTATGCCCCGTTTATCCACAGCCCACTGTTCCGGAAGCAGCCGTCCCTCCCGCAGGTAAGTCTCAATCTTGCCTCGCGTAACCACTGTGGTGGACATATCCAACACGAAAGGCGCTTCCTGGTTGGCGGGCACGGCCACGGCCAATGGATTCGTCCCGAAATAGGCATCTTTGGCAAAGGTCGGAACACCTAAGGCAGCCGTGTTCGTCATCGCTATCCCAATCATGTCTTTTTCCAAAGCCATTTTCGCATAATAGCCAGCAATCCCAAAATGATTGGAATCGCGAATCGAAGCAAAGGCCGCTCCATGAGTTTCGGCTCGCTGGATCACCTCAGACATGGTGGTCTTGCTCAAGTGCAGCCCCATGGCGCCTTGCGCGTCGATGACCAAAGACAACGGTGTGCTGTGCACAACCTTGGCCGCAACATTGGGCAGCATAATACCCGCACGGATTCCGTTAACGTAGCGCTGCAGCCTGGCCACACCGTGGCTTTCGATTCCCGCCGCATCAGCGGCTACCAAAATCTCCCCGGCATCATTGGCCTCTGCGTCCGCTACACCAACAGCCTCAAACACTTTGGTACAGAACTTCACCAATTGCTCACGTTGAACCCGACATCCGTCCATGCGGTATCCACTCCTTATGTCGAAAAATACAGGTGATGCTTCGATCTGCCCTGAACGGACTGCAAGCGAGTTACTGTGCGGTCAAATGGCGGTCCATCGCAGTACCCCCTGGCAGATCTGTATCTTCATTGTCGCACAAATCCCGAGTAAAAAAGTTCGCAACTGCTGTCCTTTTAGCGGCAGCTCGTTTCTGGAGTTCGTTCCCACTGCAATCCTTTGTCTATTTACCCAAATACAGCCCAATTTCCTCCCGATCCCTGGCGAGCAGTGAAGTCCGGTCGCCTGCCCAACAGTGGTTTCTTCCTGCAGCACGGCGGCGCCAACAGAATAAAACACCGAAGGCAGCGGTTATGCAACCACTCTCCTCGGTGTTTTTCGGCAGACTACCACGATAAACGCTCGGCTGCGTCACAACCCGGACGAAGCTGCTAGGGCTCTACCGACTCCCCAAAAAAGCCCTTAATTACTGCCCAGCAGATCATAGACAAACTGGCTAAATACCGCTGCACCAGGAACCAATGCACCATCATTAAAGTTGAATTTCGTGTTATGCAGATGGATAGGCTCCACACCCGGCTCCACAAAACCCAGCTGGAAAAACAAACTCTGCGGCACTATTTCGCCATAGAAAGCAAAGTCTTCCGATCCCATGAGTGGCCGTATGGGGTCGATAACGTTATCCTCACCAACCACCTTGGCACCGGCAGCGTACAAACGGTCAACCATTTCGTCATCGTTACCCACAGACGGTATACCGTCCACAAAATCCAGTTCATAACCGCAGCCGAAGGTCTTGGCCACGCCTTCCACTTTTTCCCGAATGCGACTTTCCATCTGGCTGCGCACGGCCTTATCCAAGGTACGGATCGTTCCTTTGAGTACAGCCTTTTTCGGAATGATGTTAAACGCTGTACCGGCTTCCACCGCACAGATGGACACAACAGCGCTATCTAGGGTGTTCACCTGACGGCTGACAATTTCTTGGACAGCCGTGATGAAAAACCCGGCAGCAACGATCGGATCCCTTGTTCGGTGAGGATAGGCTCCATGACCACCATCGGCGGTGAATGTTGCAGTGAACATGTCTGCTGACGCCATAACAGGGCCTCGCAGCACCGCCACTTGGCCAACATTGGCCAGAGGCGACCCATGCAGTCCCATGACATAATCTGCAGGTGGATCGTTTAGGACCCCGGCTTCGATCATGCGCTTTGCTCCATACAGAGTCTCTTCTGCGGGTTGGAATAGAAAGCGCACTTCGCCGCGCAGCTGGTCTTTCAGGGCCGCTAATGCTTTGGCCGCACCCAACAGAGTGGCCGTATGACCATCATGCCCGCAAGCGTGCATCACGCCCGGTACTGCCGAGGTGTACGGAACACCGGTTTCTTCATCCATTGGCAGCGCATCCATATCGGCGCGCAGCACAATCACTGGACCTGGTCCTTTGGCGCCTTTGAGAACACCCAAGACACCGGTTTCTGCATCCAGCTGACGCAGTTCAATGCCTGCCGCTGTTAACTCCCTTTCGACCAACTTGGTCGTCTGGAACTCTTTGAAACCCAACTCGGGTTGGCTGTGGATTTGGTGACGCCACTGCGTCATAGCCTCTCGGTACTGCTCCACGTGTTCACGTATATTCATCAGTTCGCCTCCAAGCAAAAATTATGGTACGCCGTCAATGGCGCGGCTGCCAAGCTTACTGATTCTCAGAGCTGCATATGCGGATCTGTTACATCGCGCAGCCAGTCTCCGAGAAGATTCACAGATAGCACTGTCAGGAAGATGGCCAATCCGGGGAACGTTGCCAGCCACCAAGCGTTGTTCAGATAATGACGGCCGTTGGCCAACATCACACCCCAAGTGGCGACATCTTGAACACCTAATCCCAAGAATGACAGGGCTGATTCCAAGAGGATGACACTTGCGACGCGCAGGGTGGCCAAGACAATGAC
>SLOZ01000424.1 GCA_007132255.1 Limnochordia bacterium
GCCGATGTGATTGTCTCGAACATGGAATTCATCCCAGCGTACCGTGAGCTCTTGAGTGAGCCGGTGGATCGCTGGCAGCCATTGGAGGAAGAGTTCGAGCCGGCATGCTCCGGCTTGGTGCTCCATTTGGGCGTGGATCGGCAGTACCCGCAGCTGGCACACCACAACTTCTTCTTTTCCCGGCATCCTGACGAACACTTCCACAGCATTTTTCGCCACGGCAACCTGCCATCGGATCCTACCATATATCTGGTGGCTCCTAGTACGTCGGATCCTTCGCTGGCACCTAAAGGTGGGGCTGTCATCAAGGTGCTTCCGCACATACCGCATCTAGGCCGCGGGCGCCATTCGGATCAAGAGTATCACGAACTCCGTGATCGTCTGCTGCACAAACTAGAGGCCATGGGATTGACGAATCTGCGGAAGCACATTGTCACGGAGACCATGTGGACGCCCAAGGATATTGCACGCCTGTATAATTCGAACCAAGGAGCCATCTATGGAGTGGTCAGCCATCGTGATAGAAACCTGGGCTTTAAGGGGCCGAAGCAGAGCCGCTATTATGACGACTTGTACTTTGTGGGGGGCAGTGTCAATCCGGGAGCAGGCATGCCCATGGCGGTCATGAGTGGGCTTCAGACGGCCGATCTAATCCTTGGTCAATTGGGACAGCGGCCGTTGGGGACGTAAGCGCACGTAAGCAGGCCTGTTTCCTAGCCATGCTGCAACGCATATGAAGTTCACGCCCCAGCTCGGAGAAACGCCAGTTAACGGCGTTTCGAGCTCAGTCACAACCACGCATTGTTCGTTGTGAAACAGGTCTGCAAGCCGACCTGTTGCCTAGACGTGTTTCAACGATGAGAGACGGCAGTTCGGCTCGGAGAAACGCCAGTTAACGGCGTTTCGAGCTCAGTCACAACCACGCATTGTTCGTTGTGAAACAGGTCTGCAAGGAAAGTGTTGGTCTGTTCCGATTAAGAATCTCTATCGTTGTGACCGGAGAGATCCCTGGTAAAGAGATTTCTCGCCGCTTGTTTGACACTGCAATGATCAGTTTTTCAACACGTTTTTAAAAAAAGGGGTGGCTTAGTTTTGGCAAAGGTGGATTGGCTTTTGGTCCATGCGCGGCTGTTCACCATGGACGGACCGGGTGTGGGGTTTATCCCGGATGGCGCCGTGGCCATCAGCGGCAGTCGCATCGCGGCTGTGGGCCGTACGGCGGACATGCGGCGGGATTATGACGCCGCCGAGATTGTGGACTGCCGGGGAGACATTGTGCTGCCGGGTTTGATCGATGCCCATATGCATACAGGGATTGCCCTGCTGCGGGGCATCGCACAGGATATGGATCACTGGATGCAGCTGGGAATTTGGCCGTTTCGGAGGCACCTAACATCGGAGATGGCTGTGGCCGGGTCGCTGGTGAACATTATTGAAGCGATGCAGGCCGGAACCACGACCTTCGGTGACTATAACTCCAACATGAAGCAGCTCCTGCCCCACTACCAGCGGTTGGGAGCCCGGGCGCGCGTGGCTGAGATGATCCACAGTCTCCCTCCCCAGCAGGGAGCACTCCAGCCCGGTCAGCTGTATCCGCTGGACGATACGGTCGGCTCGGCCCTCCTTGAAAAGAATATCCAATTGTATGAGCGTTGGCAGGGAGCGGATGATGGGCGGTTTTCGGTGCTGTTTGGACCCCAGGGTCCCGATCTTCTGGGCCCCGAACTTTTGCAGGACGTGTACGCAGCGGCGCGCCAACGCCAGGCCATGGTGCATATGCACGTGGCCCAAGGTGATCGCGAAATCCTGCAAATGCAGCTGCGCTACGGTAAACGCTCCATCGCGTATTTGGACAGTCACGGTCTTCTAGGTCCCGAACTTTTGGCCGTACACCTAACGGAAGCCAACACCAACGAAGTAAAGCTTTTGGCAAAACGCGGTGTTTCACTGGTCTACTGCCCGGGCAGTATCGGGATCATTGACGGGTTGGTGCCTCCGGTCACCGAATTTCTTGGATACGGCGGTAAGGCCGCTTTGGGTTCCGACCAGCTGCCCGGCAACAACTGTTCCAATATGTGGAACGAGATGAAATTAGCGGCGCTGTTCAACAAGATTAAGCACAGCGATCCCAAGGTGCTGCCGGCATGGAAGGTGCTGCGTATGGCCACCGTGGACGGCGCGGCTGCCTTAGGACTCGGGGGCGAAGTGGGTTCGCTTGTGCCCGGTAAATATGCCGACATCATCCGCGTCGACGCCCAAGCCACAGCGTTAAGCCCCATCCTGGACGAGTCGCTGCGCAACATCGTGCCGAATTTGGTCTACTCGCTGCGCGGCCATGAAGTACACTGGATGATGATTCATGGTTCGGTGGTCATGGCAGAGCGACGACTTCTGCATGTGGATGCAGCAGCAGCCGTGGCTGCTGCCCAAAAAAAGGCCGAAGAAATGGCATCCAAAGCCCACCAAGAAGGGGATTTGGATGCCAGTCCGCTAAAGCGATGGACAGAACAAGGGTTTCTCTGACGCGATCAGCGCTGGGACTGCCGATATCTGGCGGCGGCCATCAGGGCAATGCCGACACCCACCCAGAGCACGATATCCAGCCAACCGCCCACCGGCATAAAACCACCAACGTTGTAGAGACTCGCCCGGCCGAAGGTAAATAATCCGATCAGAGTCAGCTGAATGCCTGTAGTCCACAAAAAGGTCTGGATGGTGTTGCGTCGATACAGGCTCTCTAACAAGACTATCAACCCCAAAGCCACCACACCAATGACCACGAGCAGTAGTTTGTCGATGAAACCTGCTGCGAAACGATCCACACCAATGGCCGCGAACCAAATCATGTAAAACTCACGCATTTGGAATAATAAGAAGAAGTTCAACGCCGTACTAAAAAGCCAACCAGCATAAACGAAAACGATATTTCCTTGCGTACTCTTTTTCATAATCGCCCTCCCACCTAAATATTATTCCGTGTACAGAAGAATTTTCCTGCCGCCAGATGGTGCCTGCTTGAGAATTTCTTAGGCTGTGAGCCACCACTGGGCCGAAGGGGTCTTTGGTAGACCCCTTAAGACCCCTTCACTGCCGGGATCGGCTCCGGCCATGGTTTGGCTGGTCACCGCTGTTACCGTCGATGACCATCGTTGACAGTGGAACGGATGTTCCGCTATGATGGAAGAAACAGATGGGAAAGGAACATGGATCATGAGTATTGAAGCAGTGCTGGAACAATTTCGCAGTGACCCCGTGTTGAACAGCCACATTACCCATTGGCAGCAGATTTCGGCCAAACCGGCTCGCTACGGAACCTTTCCCAATTGGGTCCAGGATGGACTGCGGGGTGTCTTGACGCGCCGCGGCATTGAACAGCTCTACACTCACCAAGCCCAGGCCGCTGAGGCGGTGCACAGTGGACAGGATGTGGTCGTGGTTACCCCAACTGCATCGGGCAAGTCCCTGTGCTACAACCTGCCGGTGTTTCAGCGCCTGTTGGCGGAGCCAGAAAGTCGAGCATTGTACTTGTTTCCCACCAAAGCGCTGGCACAGGACCAGGTGGCTGAGTTGATGCAGTGGTCCGATGAGTTAGGCGGTACCATCAAGACCTACACGTATGACGGCGATACTCCGGCCCCAGCCCGACGGGCCATTCGTTCAGCAGGAAGCATTGTAGTCACCAATCCAGATATGCTGCATTCCGGCATCTTACCCCATCATACGAAATGGATTCGGCTGTTCGAGAATTTGGAGTTTGTCGTTGTGGATGAACTGCACAGCTACCGCGGGGTTTTCGGCAGTCACGTGGCCAATGTGCTGCGGCGGCTGCAGCGGATCTGCCGTTTTTACGGTTCGAATCCCCAGTTCATCTGTGCTTCGGCTACCATAGCCAATCCCGGTGACCATGGTCGGGCTCTGACCGGTCGCCACGTGGTGGTCGTGGACGATAACGGCGCTCCCCAGGGCCCCAAGGATTTGATCCTCTACAATCCACCTGTGGTCAATGCATCGCTGGGTATCCGCCGCAGTGCGCTGTTGGAAGCCCAGAAATTGGCCGTTTTGTTTCTCAAGGCCAAGGTGCAAACCATAGTCTTCGCCCGAAGTCGCACGGATACAGAGGTCCTAGTGACCTATCTGCGCCGGGCCATTCACCGCTTGGGCCATCCCGAGATGATTCGAGGGTACCGCGGTGGCTATCTTCCCAAGCAGCGGCGGCAGATCGAACAGGATCTGCGGGCCGGTAAGGTGCTGGGTGTTGTGAGTACCAACGCTCTGGAACTGGGCGTGGATATTGGATCGCTGCAGGCTGCTGTGCTGACGGGTTATCCCGGAACCATCGCCAGTACCTGGCAGCAGGCCGGGCGCGCCGGACGCAGTCAGGATCCTTCGGCTGTGGTGATTGTCGGCAACTCTTCGCCCTTAAACCAATTTGTCATCAACCATCCGGATTTTTTGCTCGCCCAAGGCGTGGAACGGGCTTTGATTCAACCAGACAACATGTTTATCTTGGTGTCCCATGTCAAATGTGCTGCCTTTGAACTGCCCTTTGAAGAGGGTGAGCTCTACGGCGACGACGATCCCCGCGACGTGCTGGACTATTTGGTGGACGAAGAGGTGCTGCGCAAGGCTGGGACCCGCTGGTACTGGATGAGCGAGAACTATCCGGCAGTCCATGTTTCGCTGCGCAGTGCAGCGACGGATAATTTCGCCATCATCGATACCACCGATGGCCGCAGCGAAGTTATTGGTGAGGTGGATCGTTTCAGTGCTCCCATGCTGATTCACGAAGGTGCGATCTATATTCACGAAAGTGTTCAATACCATATTGACCAGTTGGACTTTGACCGGCAGAAGGCCTATGCCCATCGGGTCAAAGCCGACTACTACACCGATGCCAACCTGTCGGTGGACTTGAAAGTCTTGGATGTCACAGAAAGTTTCAGTGAACCCGGTGCCAGTCATCACTGGGGCGAGGTGATGGTGGCTGCTAAAACCCACATGTATAAGAAAATCCGTTTCTATACCCATGAAAACTTGGGGTGGGGTGAAATTTCCCTGCCGGAACTGGAAACACATACCACGGCGTATTGGTTTGTGCGCCCGCAAAAGGAACATGAAGATCGCGAAACACTGCAGAGTGCGCTCTTGGGAGCCGCTAACATTCTGCAGAACACGGCTCCGCTGGAGTTGATGTGTGAGCCCTCGGATCTGGGTGTGGTGGCGCAGGTGCGGTCTCCGTTTACCCAGGGTCCCACAGTGTTTGTCTATGAGAAGTATCCGGGCGGCGTTGGCTTTGCGGAACGGCTGTTTGCCAGCCGCACGGGACTGGTGCAGCGAGCCCTGCAGGTTCTGCAAGCGTGTCCCTGTCTATCTGGGTGCCCATCGTGCGTCGGGCCCATGGAAGAGGTGGGTATCGCAGGCAAGCAGCATGCCCAGGAGTTCCTGGAGGAGGTCTTGGCCGGTGAAGTTCAAAGATAAGCTGAAACGATTCGTCAGCCAGCCCCAGGTGAAGTCTGATCCGGAGTCGGCAGCTCCCGATGCAACAGTGGCAGCGGCCCAGCAGGTTTGGGGTGGTATGGCGGTGGACACTGAGCTCGGCAGCTATTGGCTGATCGAATCGGTTTTTGATCTGGAACACCGACACGGCAGCACGAGCTTGGGCGCCTTTCGGCAAGCGGCCTCCGAAGCACTCAGTTTTCTAGCCCAAGAACCAAAGCTGGCTGGCCTGCCGCTTGAGCATATGGTCTTCGTAGACACCGAAACCACAGGTCTGGCCATGGGTACCGGAACGCTGCCGTTCTTGATTGGACTTGGTTGGGTGGAAGCAGAATCCTTCGTGGTCCGCCAGTATTTGGTGCGTGACTACCCGGAAGAACCAGCGGCGTTGGCCGCCGTCAGCCAGCGGCTGCAGGCCGCTGCTGGCTTGGTAAGTTTTAACGGCAAACGCTTTGACTGGCCACTGTTGAAAGATCGTTTTATGTTGAATCGAGTTCCTATTCAGACCAAACATCTGGTGCATCTGGATCTGCTGTATCCTGCCCGCCGGCTCTGGCGCTTCCGGTTCCGATCCTGCAGTTTGGGTTCCTTGGAAACGGGCATTCTTGACGTGCAGCGCCAGGCAGATATTCCCGGCAGTGAAGTGCCGCAGCGGTATTTCGACTTTCTCAAATCCAAACAGCCAGAGCTGCTTCAGGCCGTGCTGCATCACAACTTGTTGGATATTCTATCGCTGGCGTCACTGACTGCGGAGTTGGCCAATCGATCGTCGCTAGACGCCATGAAAAATCCGTCGGCCTGGGAACTGGCAGGTTTAGCACGACTGCATTGGCAGGTGGGTCAACACGCCGATAGTGCTCGCTGCAGTGAACTGGGGTTAACGTTGGATTGTGACGCGGACACCCGCCAGCGGCTGCTGCAGACCTTGGGGTCGTCATACAAGAAACTGGGTCTGCTGGCCGGAGCAGCTCAGGTGTACCAGGAGTTGACCCAGGCATTCCCCGGTGATCTCCAGGCCTATGCGGAACTGGCGAAGTATTGGGAACATCAAGCCAAGGATGGTGATGCCGCCTTAGCCGCTGCGGAAGCGGGTTTGGCTGCCAGTCGCAGCTGTGGCCACAGGCGCTTTGAAGCGGCGTTTAGCCATCGCAGGCAGCGTCTCCAAGCAAAGCAGGCATCGGGCCGCAGTGTCCTGCGCTTTCGCAGTGTGCAAACCTGAAGCACTGTGCAGCAAGAATGCCGAAAGCAACCGGGGTGCCGTGGCTCGAAGGCAAACCCAGAGAGGGAACTCGTAAGCATACCGCAAATTACCAGCAAATGTAGTTGGCTGGCCAGTCCGTTCGAACAGGAGTACAGGCTGGTTGGGTGGGAATCATCGCTTGGCAGGGATTGGTACCGACCATGCCGAATACAGCTGTAGAACCAGAGTAGTCCATTTTCCGCGACAGGAAGTGATACCGTGTTTCGATTTACGAATCGTGACGTTTGGGTTGGCAGTCAGGTGCGTCGGTTTCAGATTGTGGATCATCCAGGTGCGACCGCCATTTGGGCCGAACAGGATGGCAGCGTCCTATTGGTGGAACAGTATCGTCCGGCCGCACGCCGTTATATGCTGGAGCTTCCTGGGGGCACGGTGGAGATTGGCGAAGAGCCGATGGAGACGGCGCGGCGAGAGTTCGAGGGTGAGACCGGGTATATACCTGAAGACCTGACAGCCCTAGGACATATCTATCCATCGCCGGGCTACACGACGGAAGTCATGTACATCTTCAAAGCCAAGGGATTGCGTCCCGGTACGCAGAACTTGGATCCCGGGGAAGACCTGCGGATTCGCTGGCTGTCTCTGGAAGAACTGCACACGATGGTCGCCAACGGTGAGATCCACGATGCCAAGACCCTGGTCGCCTATTATATGTGTTTCGCAGAGCTGTCACATCAAAGCTGAGGCATGTGGTTTCCAGGGACGTAATGAGCCAAACCGTCAAGGCGGGGAGCTGGAAAC
>SLOZ01000269.1 GCA_007132255.1 Limnochordia bacterium
AAAGGATGGGAAGCCTTCAAAGGACGGAACGCCTTTCCATTCCACACCCAGATTCTGCAGAGCGTTGGTGCTCATCTCATGCACCCACACTTCCATCAGAACCTGCTGTTTGGGTACATCCAACTGCCAGATTAGATCGTCCGCATCCAAGAGAACCGCCGGCGTTCCTCGAACCATGACTCGGTTGTTGAAGACATCCACCCGAATGTTCTCCGGGCGCACAATCATGGTCAGCGAATCACGGATACTTTCCGGATCAGCATAGTCCAGCAGATACACTTTGACTTGTTCCCGCTCCTCCTCCGGCGGCACTTCACTGACCGGCAGCGAGGCGAACAGCGTATCGTCCGTTTCCCGGATCCGGAAACCAACCAAGTCTTTGACATCATAGAGGATATTCCTGGCATCGCCATCGCGCAGAGCCACTGCTACGAAGCGCTCGGCCAACTCGGGATCGGCCACGAGATTCAATCCCAGTTCTGCCGTTAGGTCTTCTAAGACACTCAAAACATCGCGGCGTCCGCTCACGGCCGGGCGTGCTTTGGGTCGATCCACCTGCTGTAGCAGAATCGCCGCTTCGCGCAGCGAGCGCTCATTGCCCTGCAGAATCACAAGTTCCTCGTGCACGTAGATCTGGTCAGGAGAGAGGACCAAGGCCAGAACATCGCGTACTTCCTCTTCGGTCGCATACTGTAGGGTATGGTAAGCCAAGGTCTGGGAAGAGATTTCGTCGAGACGTCCTTCCGTCGCCACCAACAGTGTTGAATGGCGAAGCACATAGCCGTGGCCCAGTAACGAACTGACCAATTCCACCGCTTCCATGGGTTCAATGTCGCGTAAGGAAAAACTGGCTGTGCCTTCCACGGACGGGTCCATGAGTACGTTATACCCGGCCATGGAAGCCAAGGTTTCATAGATTTGCGAGACTGGTGCGTCTTCAAAGTCGATGCTGATGGTGGAAGCCGCCACCGGTGCTGCGATCAACACGGCCAAGAGCCATATGGCTGCGGCTGGAACAAGGATGAATCCCTTGGCCCTTCGTTTCATGTATATTACCTCCCCATAGTTGCAGTGAAACTGCGGCCATCTTTTTCAAACGTAACCAGGCGATCTTCCACGGCCGTTAACGTCCAGCCGATAAGCGTACTGCCCACCCGCATCCGGTCGGTAACCTCTTCATGCTCTACCAAGACCATCATGGAATCCTGCTGGGCGACGATGCCGCGAATATTGAATTCCGGTAAGTCACGTTCCTGCAGCCATTGACGGATTTCGCCAATTTCCCGCTCCGAAACCTTAGCCTGAATCACACGACCTTCCTCCATCCAGCGAATTTCCCGGTCCGGATAGATCTGGTTCAACTGACTGGTTAAACGTTCACCATTGGCATATTCCAACGCCAGTGTATAGCGCTCAAACTGCTGGGCTTCAATTTCCGGCGAGGGCGGCAGCGAGTGCTGTGGTTGGTCATACTGGCGAATGGTATCTCTTGCCTGCAAGAGCTGATCATCGGTACCATAAAGCACCACCAAGTTCAAGCGCTCATCGCCATACACTCTAACGTTGGGCGAAACCACAGTCAACAGCCGCTGGACATCCTGCACCGTTACGTGATTCACCGGTACGAAGGAACTGCCCGTGGTCGAAAACTCCTGAGATAACCGCGTTTCTGTGGCTACCACTAATGTATTGCCCACGATCCTGTAGCCATAACCTGTTGTCTTGGCCACTAAGTCCAACGCTTCCGTTACTGGAAGATCCTGCAGATAAAAGCTGAGCTGACCACTCACCGAAGGATCTACGAGCACATTCTTGCCGGCCAGTTCCCCAAGAATCTGGAACACATCGACAACGGGAGCGTTACGAAACTCCATATCCACGACCCGGGGTTCTGCCGCCACAAACGAACTAGCCAAAAGAACCATCACCAAAACCAATAACCAGCTTAGTCGTTTCATTTCACTGCCTCCCTGTGAGTAGTTCTAGCATAAGACCACCAATGTTCACAACAACACCCGTTCGACGAACTTCGGCGATGCGGCCAGGGCCTAACTCTTCGCCCACCCGCATCCAACGCTCACTGCCATTTTCTCGAACCAGAGCCCGTTCCTGACCGTCGGTGATTACAACACCCAACACCCGTGGTCCCTGGTTATAGAACGTCTGTAACATTTGGAAAGCAGGACCATAACGTCCGGGCGCCACCACATCAGGGTAGCGGTTGTCTGCTTGCGGCTGCCAGTCGATTTCTTCATCCTTGGCATCCAATAACAGCAGTCGTCCTTCCAAGAACAGCGTGATCGAGCCGTTTTCTGCCGGCCCCATCTGGATCAAATCAATTTTCAGCGTTGGGAAACGCTGTTCCCAATCAAGAACAACCATTTTGAGTTGGCGAAAACTCGCCTTTGCTTCCCACTGAATGGGAACATACGGTAGATCAGAGTTTCTGTGCACCGGCTGGTAGAAGAAATGCGACTCCGTAATCCCCGCTTGGGCAATCCGGCGTTCTGCGTATTGGGCTGCGGCCACCGCATCCTGGGGACCCGTAATGGCGATCTGAGCTTCCGCCCATTCTTCCTGCTTTTCCGCTAACTGTTCTTCCAACATCGGTCGGCGGGCTAACACCGTTAGGAGCACATCAATCTGCTGTTGTTCCGTTCGCAGCTCTTGTTCTAAACGAGTTAATTCATCCTGAGCCGGCTGCCAGAGAAAATACCACAAAGCTCCGGAACCCACCACCATCAGGAAGAACACCAAGAACGGAACCAACGCTGCAGCCGGAACCGACTTTTCTCTGGTAATCTGAATCATCATTGCTGCTGCCCCCCTTCCACACGAATCCGGAAGGTATATAACCCAATGGGACGTTGGCTGGTTAACGAATCCAGCATCACGGTGAATCCAGCCGCTTCCAGCGCATACAAGTACCGAGATACCAAAGCAACATCACGGGTGTAACCATTGAGGTAGGTAGTGGCTCCGTACGTTTCCGTATTTTCCAGCCACAACGATCCGGTCACCTGACCAATGATAGCTTCCAACCTCCGGCCATGTACACCTTCAGCCGCTTGGACCTGGAGGCCCTGCCAGTCTTCGTAGTGTTGGTCGATCTGGCGAATAGCAGCCTCCAATTCATCCACCACCTGCCGCTGAGCCTGCAGGCTGATGCGGTATTGACGGGCACTGAGAACTTCGCGTTCCATGGCATCCCGCTCCATGGTCTTTAAAACCGTGGCACCGCCTGTGCCGCCTAAGATAAGGATTCCCAGGGCCACGAAGACAAAGCCCGGTCGAATTCCTCGTTTTGGTGCGGGGCGTTCGCTTTTGGGTAAAAGGTTCAGTTTCATTCGCGTTCTAACCCCCTACACGCTAAACCTGCAGCACCGGCAAACAGCGCTGAGCGCCCATAATTTTCCTGCTCCTTGTCAAAGGTTAGGAAAGGATTCAAGATAGCCACAGGCAGATCCAGTTCATCACGCATCAGATTGGCTAAACCCCGCTGGGCGGCGCCACCCCCACAGATGCGAATGCCGTTTAAGAGCTGATCCACTGTGGTCACACGCTCCATGGCCCGCAGGTAATCCAGCGTCTGGGTGACACCGGCGATTAACTGCTGCACGGCGGTGCGCAGGGTGCCGGGATTGCGTTCTGCTTTGGCTATGAGATCATCCATTGTTTCTTCGTGTTTGAGCTTTTCTGCTTCTTCCTGGTTAATCCCGTACGCTTCCATAATACCTTCTGTAAAGTGCATACCGCCTACGGGCAGGATCCTGGATAAACGAAATTTACCAGATAATTCCACATAAACATTACTCTGTACATGACCAAGATCCACAAACGCGAATTCCCCGTCTTCCTCCAACGTGCGCGGCAGGGAAAGAGCCTTCACATCCACCACTGCCACTTCCAACCCAGCAGCTCGGGCCGCATGTACATAGGGCATGATGAGGCCCCGTGGACAGCCGGCGAACAAAAGATCCTGGGTTTCACTGGCCTTGTCAATGACCTGAAAGCTGTACGCCACGTCCGCCGGATCGCTGAAGGAAAAGGAAACGAGATCGGCTAGCTCAAATTCCAGAGCCGAGGCCAGATCCTTGGGACTCATCAGCGGAAATTCCACCCGCTTCACCACCATCTCAGGATGGGTGAGCCCGAGCGTTGTGGTGCCCTTGTTCCAGCCGTGTTCTTCCACCATCTTTTTGAGAACCGTGACCAAACGTTCTGCGTTTTCCACGCGTCCCCGTACTAGGGCGCCGGCGGGCGTATCCACAACGGCGTGACTGCGTAAGCGCACACCACCGCGTTTGCCTTCCACCTGAACACCCTTAATCTGCTTGTGGCCAATATCTAGGCCCAAACTAAGTTGCCCCATAGCTGATTCCACTGTCAAAACATGGGAAACATGGACTGCTTCCAAGGACAAACCTCACGAATTCTGTTCGTCTGGCGTCCCATGAACGAGCCAATGCGTACTTCCCTAACAGCGGATGTCACCTCCTTACCTGTTTACTGTTGCCATCTGCAACTAGGTCTGCCTCTGCCATTCTACCGTCCGGCCGGGATCGTCGCCGCCTTCTTGGCTGCCTCGACACCGCTGTTCACAGCTGCCAACGTTATGGCTGGCGGCTGCCGACGGTGTCTGCTTGCGATCCCTAAACCGATGGGTTCATGCCTCTGTAACAGACCCCTTGTGCCAACACTTAAATCTGGGTGACCATTTGCATCATGGGCAGATAGACCGAAATCAAGATGAATAGTACAACCACAGCCAATACAATCATGACAATCGGTTCGAGAAGCTTGGTAAAACTAGCAACCGCGTAGTTAACCTCTCGGTCATAAAAGTCCGACAACTGGGCCAATGTATGCTCTAAATTACCGGTCTCTTCTCCGACGGCCACCATCTGGGTGAGCATCAAAGGAAAGACGGGTGAAGCCTTAAGTGGTTGGCTGAGGCCATCCCCCCGGCTCACACCGGCCCGGGCTTCCATCAGCGCTTCTTGAACTACGACGTTGCTGACAACTCGCTGCACAATCTGCAGCGATTCCACCATGGAAACACCACTGTTGAGCAGCAGTGCCAAGGTACGACAGAACCGGGAATAGACGATCATCTGCTGCAGTGTCCCAATCACAGGCCCTTTCAGCAGGACCCAATGCAGCTGTCTCCTGCCTCGAACTGTTCGCAGGTACGCCCGGATAGCGTGAAAGATAACAAACAAGATGCCCAAGACTAAGTACCAATGCTGGACCATCCAATCTCGTCCCGCTAAAATCCGCTGGGTTAACACCGGTGGTTCCACACCAAAGCCTGCAAAGTTGCGAATCAACATGGGCAGGACAATGAAAATCAACAAAAGGACCATGATGAATGCTACGGTAAAGATAATGCCAGGGTACATCAGTGCTTCGCCAATCTTCTTACGCAGCTCGTCTTCCCGCTCATAGTAGATAGCCAGACGATCCAACACTTCCGGCAGCGCACCGGCGGATTCGCCAGCCTCCACCAAATGCACAAAAACGCTGGGGAAGACAGCGCGATGTTTTTCAAGGGCTCGAGTTAAACTGAGACCGGCAGACAGATCCAACCGAATCTGCTGAAGAGCCTTTTTAAGCCGGGGCTCGCTGGACTGATCTTCGAGCAGTTCCAAGGAAGCGATAATGGACATCCCGGACTGCAGCTCAATGGCGAACTGCCGGCAGAGAATGGCCATGTGCTTGGCCTTGACCTTGCCGCGGGGCTCAAAGATAGCCGACAGCGTGGATTTAGGAACTTCCTTGATCGACGTAATGAAATACTGCTGCTGTTTAAGACGGCGAATCACGTCGTCTTTGCTTTCCATCTCCATGACACCAGTCATGGTACGGCCGTCTTTGGAACGAACGGCATACGAGAATTTTTTCATAGTGACACAGACCGCCGTCCAGATTCGCTAGGTTTATGCTGGCCATCTGGACCGTGCTGTTTTCCTCCCTTCTGCTTGTGGTATGCGTTCTAGACTGAGATTCTAAAAATGGGGTTTGGTCATTTAGTCGTTTAGTAGTTTGGTTCTTTGGTTGTTTGCTCGCTTGGTCGTTTGGTGCTTGTTGCGCCAGCGCTGCCCGCCATTGCGCCTGCAGCCAAATTATCGAACAACCTGTTAGCTGGCTGGGTGGCAATCACGAACCACGGTTTCGTCGCCAAAGTACGCCTGTACGAAAGAGCGGCTAACTGGTCTGGCGGCGGCGCTGGGCCTCTTCCGGATCGATAACACCCGACTGGACTAGACGATCCAGAGAATGATCCAAGGTCTGCATGCCGTAGCGGATGCCGGTTTCGATCACCGATTGAATCTGGTGGGTCTTACCTTCGCGAATCATGTTACGAACAGCTGGTGTACCCAGCATAACTTCCACTGCTGGTACCATGCCGCCGCCCCGTTTGGGGATGAGCTGCTGCGAAACAACGGCTTCCAATACAGCCGCCAACTGAATCCGAATCTGCTGCTGCTGTCCGGCCGGGAACGCATCAATGATCCTGTCAATGGTCTTGGCCGCTCCGCGAGTATGCAGCGTGGATAACACTAAGTGACCGGTCTCGGCCGCAGTGATGGCCGTGGCGATGGTTTCCAAGTCCCGCATCTCACCGACTAGAATAACGTCTGGATCCTGCCGCAGAGCGGCACGAAGACCCGAAGCAAAGGTTGTGGTATCGTTACCTACTTCGCGCTGGCTCACCAGACAACGGCCATGGTTGTGCAGATACTCGATTGGGTCTTCCAAGGTAATAATCGTGCCCTGTCGCGTTCGATTGATGCGATCAATCATGGTGGCCAACGTAGTGGTTTTCCCACTGCCTGTCGGTCCCGTCACCAAAACCAAACCATCGTGGCGGTCCGCCAGTTCCTCTAGGACCGTTGGCAAGCCTAAGTCCTCAAAGGCTAGAATGTCCGATTGAATCACACGCATGGCGACACTCAAGGAACTGCGCTGGCGAAAGACATTGCAGCGAAACCGGCCCAAACCGGCAATTCCATAGGAAAAGTCGACTTCGCCGTACTTGTCCAAGGTTTCCCAATGGCCATCTTTGGTCAGCTGTTTGGCCAACATTTCAACATCGGCGGGCCGCAGTTGATCAAAACCACCGATGGCAACCATGCGGCTGTTGATCCGCAGTGAAGGCGGTGCACCAGATGTAACGTGCAGGTCCGATGCTTTCTGATCCACGGCAATTTCCAACAAGTTCTGCAAGTGAAGACTACTCATCACCCATGGCCTCCTCATCTTCCACGCTGTACACAGTCCGAATGACTTCAGACACCGTCGTGTTTCCGGCGATCAACTGGTCCACGGCTCGTCGAGCCAAGGTCCGCATACCGCCCTTGATCGCCATTTTTTCCAGTGTTTCTTCGTTGGCGCCTTTGTTAATCGCCTCCCGGAGATCACGGGTGACCAGCAAAACTTCTTCCACCGCTGCTCTTCCCTTATACCCCGTATCTTTGCAGGTAGG
>SLOZ01000466.1 GCA_007132255.1 Limnochordia bacterium
AATTGTTGGTTCAGCATCGACTGTCTCCCCAATATATGAAATTAGCGATTCTGGAAAATAAAGACCATGAATTATCATGCCTTTATTCTATCGAGTTTCTACTCCTGTGTCAAGTGTGTATTAAGACTAGACCTGAAGGCAGGGGCATCTCGCGGCGTTTGGTGAGGTTTGGGATAGGATGGTCCTTGGGGACCGGAAAGACCGCTATCGGAAAAGCCTTCTGCTGCGCAGGTTGTCGTGCGCTGGCAGGAGGCTTTTCGTTCTTCAGTCTTCTGGAACAAAGTGTTTCGCAGCCAAGGCAGTGGAAATCTGGTTGAGGACAGCTTCGCTTTCGGCTGCAATGGTATGCAAATGCAGTCCATCGGTGAGAACCAGCAGGGGTTCTGCCTTGCTGTCTTTCAGGCTGACGATGAATTGATCCACGTGCAATCGGGATCGGATCTGGAGACTGGCCGTGAGTTCTCCATACAGTGGGTGTTCTACTTTCACGTCCAAGATTTCGCCGCCCAAATCAACAATGGTGTATAGTTCACTGCGGATCGCCTCTGGATCACTGTTATGCTGCGATGCGATGGTCCGGTAGTGCAGATGGTCCGCTGGTTGTTCTACCATGTATCCTCGGGGAGTGGCTACAATCCGGACACCAGACGCTCGCATTAAAGCAATGTCCGAAACAATAACCTGACGCGTAACGCCAAGTTCCTCGCTCAATTGTGCGCCAGTTACCGGCTGTTGACTAGTCTGGAGGCACTGCAAGAGTCGCTTGCGACGGTGGTCTGTGGACACGTTCGTCACTCCTTTTAGATTTTTTGGCCGTGAGACTTAACGAAAAGCTAACGCTGGGAGGGCAGGATTCGTCTCGCAAGACTAGAAACTGTAGTGTATATACATAAGTAAATACAAAGGACGTGATCTTCATCAAAATTGGTGTGAAGGAAATGCTGTATGGGGCCCTTTTGACGAGTCTGGCGCTTCTGATTCCCTTGGTGTTTCGCGGCTGGCTGCAGATTTACGTTCCACCGTTCTCGGCCACGGTAGGCAGTCACGTGCCGACAATGCTTGCGATGTTTATCAGTCCCTGGGTAGCTGTGTTTGTTGGCTTGGGTTCAACGTTGGGATTTTTGCTGACTTTAGGCCCCGTCATTGCTGCCCGTGCTTCCATTCACATTGGTTTGGGCCTGATAGGAGCGCTGCTATTTCGCCGGGGTTTCAAGCCATGGCAGGTATTGCTGCTAACCGCTCCCATCCATGCTGCAGGTGAAAGCCTGGTTGTTATGCCGTTCGGTTTTGCTTTGTACCAAGCCTTGGTGGTTGTCGGGATCGGTACGTTGCTGCATCACGCCTTGGATTCCGGCGTTTCTTTGGTTCTTTATGCAGCTTTGGACAAGGCCGGTATGCCATTGGGCAATCTCATTCAAAAGGGGCCGAGCCAACCACTACCGCTCCAGACCGGACGATCCAAGATATAATCCCGCTGGATTATCAAGCTCGCTTTCGCAGTAAGCAGCAGAAAAACCCCTCCATATTGGGCGTTGGCCAGATGCGCATGGCAAGTTTCAAAGCGCTGGGCCAGCGCTCTTCGTCTGTCTGTGTCAATCCCGCTGTAACTTTGAGCCCTGTGAGACGGGCTGGCAGCAGTTCCACGTCGTCTCTGGCCTTTAGCAGGGCTGCGATTACGGCTTCGTTTTCGGCTGTATTCACAGTACACGTAGAATATAGCACGTGGCCGCCGGGCTTCACTGCATCCAGGCCCGACGCCAGGAGACGCTTTTGCAGGCGGGCCATCTTCTGAACCAGCGGCGGCCGCCAACTCCGGTAGCTCTTTGGCTCGTCTAGGCGAAACCGGCCTTCACCGCTGCAGGGAGCGTCGACTAATACGGCGTCGAAGGTATTCTCGCTGAGCCGCCCCACTTTGGTGCCATCCATGTTCATGGTCCCAACGATGGTACTGCCCTGCTTTCCAATGTTGTACTGCAGCCGTTCCAGGCGGAGTATATCAACTTCATTGGCCGTAATGGACCCTTGGTTCTGCATGAGCGAGGCCATTTGGGTTGTCTTACTGCCCGGTGCGGCACACAGATCCAAAATGTTTTGACCTGGTGCCAAGGGAAGCAGAAGTGGTGGAACCATGCTAGAGAGACTCTGGAGATAGATCTGACCACGATCGTACTCAGCCATGGATCGCAGGCACTTTTCCCGAGGAGCATCCAGCAATAGCGCCTCTTTAGACCACGGAACACGCTGGAATTTCAAACCGCAACTGCGGAGGCTGGCCATGACGGCATGGACATCACTTTTGAGAGTATTGACCCTTAGGCTCGAGGGGAGTGGCCGCGCGGCTGCTTGCAGTACAGCATCACCAAACTTGGGTGTAAACGCTCGATAGAGGTAATCGACATAGTCCTGTGGCAGACGCTTGCGCGCTTCTCCGATGGAATACATGGCAGCAGACCCTCCTATTCATCCGCCACAGCCGTTCGGCCACGGCGGGCAAATACCAAACATATGTTTGCTTTCAACGACGGAGTAGTATATAATGACGTTGCCGGCAGACCCGCTTCGTAGCGAACCACGCGTGGTCAAAAGCAGAGCCCAAAACGCCCGTATCTGGAGCTTCTCCGAGATGGACCGTCAACTCTACGGGCTGCAGCCTGTCGATGAAACAGGCCCGCTGGTCCATCGTATAGAATAGGGCAACTATTCGGGAGCGATTCCCGATGTTGCCGTTTCAGTCACCAATGGCGGCCATCGAAACGATGCGAGTTCCGTAAGCAAACCCAAAGCAGGACTTTGCTCACTCTTGGTTAATCCTTAAAGAAAGATCGAGTCTTGACGTATGAAGCGTTGGCTTGCTCGTAGGCGGGCGTCACAACGAAAAAACGCAGCAGGTGTTGCCACCGGTCGTTCAGGTGATTGCCGCATGACCAGATCATCATCCGCAGTTGAAGAACCGAAGTCAGACAATGAGTTGGAGGGATCGTTCCATGTATTGGGAGAGCTCGGGAGAAACGTTGACCAAACAAACAGCAGACGTTGCAGCTGCTTTCTGGCAAAGCGAACGTTTGCCAGTGGTGGTTGCGTCGAATACCGGGAAGACCATTCGAGTTCTTTACGAAGCGGGGATTCCTCCGTCGTCCATTGTCTGTGTGACGCATATGGTTGGGTTTCGTGAGCCTGGACATGATGAGATGAATCCTGAAGTTCGGCAGGCTCTGAAAGCCAACGGAACAGAAGTGTTGACGACAACGCATGCTTTAGCCGGCATCGACCGGGGTCTGCGCTTTGGCTTTCAGGGAATCTATCCACCAGAGATTATTGCTCATTCCCTGCGCATGCTGGGCCAAGGAGTCAAGGTATGTGTTGAGATTGGGATCATGGCCTTGGACGCGGGCTTGATTCCCTACGGCACAAAAATTATCGCAGTCGCTGGAAGCGGACGAGGTGCCGACACTGCAGTCGTTTTGACACCAGCGCACTCGAATGCCGTTTTCGAGACCCAGATTCACGAGATTTTGTGTAAGCCAGCTTCTTGGTGAGCCTTAAGCCTGTTCCACCACGGTCTCCACGACGCGGGTAAGACCTGGAAGCACGGATTGTAGGAACGCAGCGAAGTTCTCTGGAGCACTGGCATCGGCTCTGTCTGAGATGACGCGAATGATGACAAAGGGGATATCATTCAAATGGGCGGCCTGTGCCACAGCCGCTCCTTCCATTTCGGCGCAGAGCGCATCAAATTGCTGGCCGATTCGCTGTTTCTGTTCGGCACTGGAGATGAACTGGTCGCCGCTGACCACCAAACCAGTGTGAGTACAAGCGGCGCCAAAGACGTTTTCGGACGCGGCTTGGGTGAGCTGGACCAAATGGGTATCGGCCAAAAAGAGGCTGCTATCCATGAAAGGTATGGAGCCCGGTTGAAAGCCCAAAGCCGTTGTGTCAAAGTCGTGGTGGAGGACAGTGGTGGAGATAGCGATGTGGCCAATGTCAACATTGGGATGAATACCCCCGGCAGCCCCCGAATTGATGATCGCCGCTGGTTGATAGCGATCAGCCAAAATCTGCGTGCAGATGCTCGCATTGACTTTTCCGACGCCGCAGCGCACAAGTACGATGGGTTTGGCTGCCAGCTGGCCTTCATAGAAAACAAGGCCTGCTTGTTTGTACTCAGCTTCAATCTGCATGTGTTCTCGCAATCCAGTTATTTCTTCGTCCATGGCACCAATAATGGCAATGGGCCGTGTCATGAGCGACACATCCTTTCGCAATAACATGCTAGCAAGTGCGTACCAGCAGTGAACTGGTCCAAGTCACATGTCATATTGTATCACAAATCTGCGTCATCGGAGTTGATGTTGATGCGAATTCTCCATACATCGGATTGGCACCTTGGCAAAACATTGGAGGGCCACAGTCGACTTCCCGAGCAGGAGGACTTCCTGGAGGAACTTGTCGGTATTGTAGATCAGGCCGATGTTCACGCTATTGTCGTGGCCGGTGATGTCTATGATACGGTAAACCCGCCGGCTCGGGCCGAGGAACTGTTCTATTGGGCGCTGGAGCGTTTGGCTGCCAGCGGTCGCAGGCCCGTGGTGGTCTTGGCGGGCAATCATGACAACCCGGACCGCCTGCGAGCTTCTCGCCCATTGGCGGAGCCTCAGAACATCTTTCTATATGGCTTACCCAGCGAGTCGACGCAGCCGGTGCGGATTCCGATACCCTTGGCAGATCATGATCTTTCTCTAGCGGTGCTTCCCTATCCATCAGAACAACGGCTCAATGCTCTCTTAGGAAGCGTTCTAGATGAAGAGAATCTGCAGCAGGCCTATGCCGAACGAATTCAGGAGTTGTGGCAGTACATGGATCGCCATTGGCATGCCGGATGCGTGCGCATGGCGGCATCACACATTTATATGGCCGGCGGTGAAGAGGCGGGTGTGGAACGTCCGATTCAGGTAGGGGGAGCCTACACAGTTCCCCGTTTTGCAGTTCCTGAAGGCGCCCAATACTTGGCGTTGGGACATCTGCATCGTTCCCAAAACGTACGCAATTGCCCGGTAACCGCGCGCTATAGCGGTTCGCCGCTCTGTTACGGATTTGCCGAAGCCCAACAAACCAAGTCGGTCACAATTGTTGATGTCGACTTGGATGGCGAACCGCGGTTGGAGTACGTATCTTTAAACAGCGGCAAGCCGTTGGTTCGGTGGCAAGCAGGCAGCCTGGCAGAATTGAAGGAGTGGAGCAGTGCCAAACGCGACCCTAATGCGTGGGTGGATGTGGAGGTTACCGTCTCCGAAGCGCTCACCCACAGCGAGCTCCAGCAAATTCGCCGCGCTCACCCTGGAATTCTTCATATTCGTCCTTTGTTTTCCGAACAGGACTACAATGAATCCACAGTGGAGTGGGAGACCCTGAGTTTGGAAGAGCACTTCATGCGGTTCTATGTGCGCGAACAGGGCGTGGAACCATCGGTGGACCTGCGGCGCCTATTCCTGGAATTGGCTGGCGGCCAAGAAGGTTAGCGATCGGCTCACTCGATGGTTGGTGGGATTGATCCCATGAGTTAGGACCCGAGGTCTTGTCGTGAGGAATGTGAGGTTGAATATGGACGCAGTTATCGATGTATCTTTTCTTTTAACACAAGCTATGAGCTTAATGCTCTTATTTGTGGTGCAATACAGCAGCGGACTCTTGGTACTGCGGTACGGAGTCAAGGTGAACTACACGAGGAAGATCAACCATTTCCTGCTCTTTGTGGTGCCAATTTTGCTGAATAGCGAATATGCTGTGGATCAGACTGTTGGTCTCTTTGTGCTGGGCGCATCTCTCGCTGTGTTTAAGTTTGTTTTTTATGTGAAACCTATTCGCGATCGGGTGCCGTTTATCAGCACCATGTTCGCGTCGTTCGATCGACCCGAGGATCGTCCCAACACATTGGTATGGCTTGTGACCCAAACCGCCGCTGGCTATCTGGTACTACTTCCCACAGGTATTTTGTTGGCAGAGTTTGGCTTCCTCCGGTTGATTTTGATACCCCTGTTAATCTACGGTATTGGTGATGGGTTAGCTGAACCCATTGGAGTCCGCTTCGGCAAACATAAGTATGCAGCAGGCGGACTCTTTACGGACAAACAGTATTACCGAACATTTGAGGGAAGCGCCTGTGTGTTTTTGACATCGGTGGTTGTCATCGCCGCGCATCATTCGTACTTTTCTAACCTGCAACTGGTGGTGGCACTGGCGGTGATTCCGTTAGTTATGACATTGGCTGAGGCCTTTTCACCGCACACCTGGGATTCGCCGCTGATGTTTTTGGTCGGAGGATTGTCGGTCTTGGGTATCATGTTCATCTGATGAGCGGACGGTTGCGTTCGTTCTAGTGATGAGAGGAGGTTTATGATGCAAAGAAAGTTTTCCGGGTGGTATCGCTACGTGCTTGTTGCTGTCTTGTTGGCAGTGGCGTTCTTGACTACCTTCGGACCCCAGCCCAATGAGGAAACGATTGCTGCAGTCAAATTGGCTGCAGAACACGAGTTTGCCCTACGACCCGACGGACTTGTTGGTCTGCAGGAAACGTACGAGTTTGAGTTTGATGCAGTCTATGACATGGTGATCGGATTGACCCACGAGGCGCTGCGTGCTTCGGACGTGGAAGCAGCACTAGGCTTTGCCACCGATGGTAAGATCGAGCAGCTGGATTTGGTCAGGTTGGAAGACGATCAAGGCTTTTTCTCAGTACATCATGCAGCTCCCGTTATCCGCGCAGAGGTGTTAGAGCAATATCCAGTGATTGAGGTGGCACTGAGGGAAGTCAGTTCCCGATTAGACAATGATAGCATGGTTTCCCTCAATTACTTGGTCGGCATTGAAGAACACGAAAAGCGTGAGACCGCCAAAACATGGCTTGAAAGCCAAGGGTTGCTGGAATATGTTGCGTCACTGCGCTTGGACTCTGCTTCTGAGGTGGTTCGCGTTGGGGCGAACCAGTTCACAGAACACCAAATCTTGGGCAACGTCCTACTGATTGTTCTGGAAACGCTGAACATCCCTACGGTGAATCATCTTCACGCCCCCTTGTTTACGCTGAGTAGAGAAGGCATCGTCGCGGGCGAACTTGACCTCTACTGGGAGTGCAGTGGAGCCGAATGGTACCACGTGTATGCCGAGGATGAGAGTCGGGTTGATGGTATAGAGGCAGTCCGACTCGCGGCTGAATATGACGCTGAACGGGGTCTAGTATGGTTGGACCACGCCCCCTTCACAAACAGCCTTGCTATTCTGATGCGTAGCGAGCATGCGGAGGAGTTGGCTATCACTACGATCAGCGATCTGGCCCGCTGGGCTCGGGAGGTCCAGGCTAGTCCGGAGCGTTAATGTAATCGACTTGGCTTTTTTCAAGATGCGAACACTGCTGCACAAAGGAGTTTGCCATGGAACTACAGCCTTTGACTCGCAATTTCTTTTCGTCGTCGTCCCGTAAAGAA
>SLOZ01000242.1 GCA_007132255.1 Limnochordia bacterium
CCCGAACACAGTCGTTAAGCCTTCCAGCGGTGATGGTACTGCTGCAGCTCGCAGTGGGAGAGTAACTCGCTGCCAGGAATAAATGTAACCCGTAGGATTATGTCCTACGGGTTTTCTTTGTGTATAGACTGGAAAATAATTACAGGTACCTGGTTACTGGAATTAGTTTCCAAAAAATGAGCAAGTTGGACAAGATAGTACAAAAATATCATAAGTACCTACAAGAAATTTACCTGAACATCTAGTAGTATTTCTGTAAAGGCCTCTTTCGTGTTGGCCGGCAAACTGTTGACTTCCCGTTGAGTCCTAGACCGTTTAGCTACACCTAATGTGGCAAACTGGACAATTCGTTAATGGATGGTGATGGATGGTGAATGGCAAGGAAACGATACGATTCGAAGTGGTTTATATGGTGACGCTCTGTTCAGCTTGCCATATGAAGCTGACTCACATTCGCGGTGTGCTAACGGATGTCTGTACGCGGTTGCTAGATGCAGAGTGGAGTGAAAGAAAACTTAAGACACGAGATGAGCTTCTTGAGCTGGCGGATCTTTACGAAGTCCCTGAACTGCCTTTGCCCGTCGTTCTCATGAATGGCCGCCTGCTTGCAGCCGGGCGCATTCCGATGCTTCAAGAAATCCTCGATGCTGTGGATAACGACTTGGTTAAACCGTCACTTGGGGATAGTGCTCATTAGGCTGAAAGGAAATCGACCTTTGGTGACCATCCATTAGGGTGGCCGTCTCCAATTTTGCTTTGGGAAATTGTTCAAATAGTTCAGAGAGGTGGCGAAGATGCACAATGAATAGGCGAGAACTACTATTGGCAGCCCTGCGCAACGAGACCGTCGATGAAATTCCGTGGGTTCCTTTTGTGGGATGTCACGGGGCGTATCTGCAGGGTATTACTGCAGAGGAATACTTCAAGTCAACCGAAAAGTTGGTCAAAGGAGCGCATCTAGCTTACGAAAAGTATGATCCCCACGGTCTGCCGGCGTTTTTCGATTTACAGGTGGAAGCGGAGGCGTTAGGCTGTGAAGTGGAGTACGCGCCTGAGAATCCTCCGTCCGTTAAGTCGCATCCACTGGCGGTTAATGGCGAACTAGACCAGATGCGCTTGCCAACGCCAGACGATGGTAGATTTCCGATTGTCCTGAGCGCAATCTCTGAGATCGTTCAAACTCTTGGTGACAAAATCGCTATCTACGGACTCATTACAGGTCCTTTCACTCTGGCTTTACATCTAAGAGGAACGAACATCTTCTATGACATGCTTGATGATCCCGACTATGTACATGAACTGCTTGCGTTCTGCGCAGAAGTGGGACAACACGTGAGCACTATGTATGCCGATGCTGGAGTCGATGTCATCGCGGTGGTGGATCCTATGACATCACAGATTTCTTCCGCTGATTTTGAGAAGTTTGTGTCCCCCTATGCAACTCGGATATTCGATACTGTGCGTTCGTTAGGAAAACTTTCATCGTTCTTTGTTTGTGGCAATGCCAAAAACAATATTGAAGCTATGTGTCAGTGCCGTCCCGACAACGTATCCATTGATGAGAATATTCCATTGGACTATGTGAAGGAAATCTGCAACCGCTATGGGATTTCCTTTGGTGGCAACATTAAGCTTACGTTGTCGATTCTGTTTGGAACCGTAACGGACTGTATTCGAGATGCGATGAATTGTATGCATATTGGTGGCAACCAAGGCTTTGTGTTAGCTCCTGGCTGTGATCTTCCATTTGATTCACCGGAGGAAAACATCAAAGCCATTGCTGCTGTCGTTCACGGTGATGTGACCGAGGCCAGTGTGGACGTGGATGTTCTGGAAGGCGTCGAGGTCGATCTCCCTGATTACGCCAATGAACAGCAGGTCATCGTTGATGTCATAACGCTTGACTCAGCGTCCTGTGCTCCGTGCCAGTATATGGTTGAAGCTGTAACTCGTAATGTTGAGCAGTTTAGTGACCGGGTTATCGTTCGGGAACATAAGATCAAAGACAAGGAGTCGGTTGTCTTAATGAAGATGCTCGGTGTGAGCAATATTCCGACAACGGTCATTGACGGTGCCGTTCGCTTTGTTAGTTTGATCCCAGATGAACAGAGTCTGCGAAGAGAGTTGGAGGTAGCCATCAGT
Source organism: Limnochordia bacterium (assembly GCA_007132255.1). Classification (GTDB taxonomy): domain Bacteria; phylum Bacillota; class Limnochordia; order Darwinibacteriales; family B1SED10-159; genus SLOZ01. The sequence goes on from SLOZ01000242.1 coordinate 2,143, forward strand.
CGCAAGACCAACCGGTGACCATGGTTTTCACCTTGGTGTCGGTTTTCTGTGAGGCAACGAACTGTACTGATGCGCAGCGTAAACCGTAAGGTGATTGGGAATGGTAGATGATAGGATTTTTCAAGACTCGCATGGAGTCGCCACACTCGGACTCAGCCATGGTGCGGGAAGGCCGTGCAACGGATTTTTGCTGCTCGAAAATGACACAGACATGATTGCTCTCTCGGCTGGTACTGTGCAGTTCTTGCGGTACGAACCGAGAGAGCTTTTTTGGATGGGCTTCACGTCCGTAGTGTTTTGCGTCTGGCCAAGCGTCAAGGTCCCGGAATCAGCTTGGATTTGGCAAAAAAATCCATGTACCAGGTACTTGTAAATGAGTGCCAGTCGCAGACGTCATTTCGCGTTAGAATGTGAATTTGGTATGAACATTCTATACTGGCCTTGACATGGGATTTTGCCCGTGCTATAGTTGGGTCAACGTTGTCGTGTCCACGGTGCACGGACATGTGTCCGCAATTTTTGCGCCGTGGGCATACAGTGCCATTGGGGAATGGAGTTGGGGGTTAATCATGGACAATCATCGCTTTATTATCTTGAGTGTTGAAGCGGCTCCAGATGTCTACGTCAAGGTATTGGAAGTAAAGGAGATGCTTCAGGCAGGTGGCTATGCTGGAGTGTCTGAAGCCGTCAAAGCAGCAGGCATCAGTCGGAGTACGTATTACAAGTATTGTGATCACGTCTTTCCTCTGACGGAAAGTGCGATGGGCAAACGGATCACCATATCGCTGCAGCTTTCCCATGAATCCGGGGTTTTAAGCCAGTTTCTCAAAGCGATCGCAGAGATGAACGGTAATATTATGACGATAAGTCAGGAAGCACCGTTGAATGGTATGGCGAATGCGTCGATTACATTTGACATTAGTGAGATCCAATGCAGTTTTGATGAGCTCATGGATACGCTGCGAGGTTCGGCTGGTGTCAAGAAATTGAACATCGTGGCCATGGAGTAGGTACAGACAAAGGGCATGCTTACGTACTGAGTGCCCTGCAGCAATGTACGGAAGCCAACCGCGTTGACGTCCGAAGGAATGGATGCGCCCTGGGATTGAGGTCATGATCAAATCATGATCAAGGCAGGACCAGAGCAGGAGCAAAGCAGGACCAAGACATAAACAGTTCATGATCAGGACAACGCACGGCAATAGAAGAGGCGGTGGAACGGTTGAAGAAGGTCGTCGTATTGGGCCATGGTACGGTTGGCTCTGGTGTGGTGGAGTTGGTGGAACGGAACAAGGAGTATTTGATGGATAAATACCAACAGGAGTTCGCCATAACGGGAATATTGGTGCGTAATCTTGAGAAACACTTAGGGAAAGGCAAAGACCATTTGCTGACAGATTCCTTCGAAAATCTGTTGGAACAAAAGCCGGACATAGCTGTTGAGGTGATGGGTGGTATCCAGCCGGCTCGCACCTATGTAAAGACATTGCTGGACTTAGGTGTTAGTGTGGTTACCGCCAACAAGGATCTCATTGCTGAACATGGTTTAGAGCTGCTGCAGGCTGCCCAAGCTGGCGGAGCCGTTCTTCATTTTGAAGCATCGGTGGGCGGTGGTATTCCAGTAATTAAGCCGTTCCGAGAATCGTTGAAAGGCAATCGGATTCGGTCCATCATTGGCATTATGAATGGAACGACAAACTTCATCCTATCCAAGATGTACGATGAGGATCTGAGTTATGGTGAAAGTCTGAGGTTAGCTCAGGATGCCGGATTTGCAGAGGCTGATCCGACGTCGGATGTAAAAGGGTACGATGCTGCTAGGAAGTTGGCTATTCTGTCGTCGATCGCCTTTGATAAGGCTATTTCGTGGCAGCATATGGGCTGCGAAGGAGTGCAAGATGTGCAGCCCTTTGATGTAGCCAATGCTCGAGCTGTTCACTGCAAGATTAAGTTGTTGGCCATTGCTCTGCGCAGCGGTCATAATATCCATTGTTCGGTTCGTCCGGCTCTAGTAGATAAACACAGTTTTCTGGGCCACATCGATGGTGAGAATAATGCGATTGAGATTGAAGGCGATGCGGTCGGCAAGGTCATGTTCACTGGAGCTGGGGCCGGAAAACTACCGACGGCTAGTGCTGTCTATGGTGATTTGCTTGATGTGTTGTCCGAAAAGGCAAATGGTATCCTCCCATTGAATAGCGATGTGGATTACCAGTTGATTCCCTATTACAACGCACCAACGCAGTGGTTGGTGCGATTGCGGGTCAATCACATCCAGGATACGGTGGATCTAATTTTGTCGAGTTTTTCCGATCATTCGTTACAGCTCCATCACTTGAACTCGAAGGACAATCTTTTCTTTTTGGTGGATACGGAGGATGAGCGGCAGCTTTTGCAGAAGCTAGCACCGCTCCAGGGCAGTTCGAGTGTTGAAGAGCTTCGCCATTTTTTGATCTATCGCTAGGAGGGAAGCGTCAGTGTACAATGGATTAATACATCGTTACCGTGAGTACTTGCCGGTGAATCCCGACACATCCGTTATCACCCTGCATGAGGGCAATACGCCGCTGCTGCGAGCCACCAATCTGGAACGGCGTTTTCCTGGTATCGAGATCTACTTGAAGTACGATGGGATGAATCCCACAGGTTCGTTTAAGGATCGGGGTATGACCATGGCTGTGACGAAGGCTCTCGAGGAGGGTTCGCAAGCCGTCATTTGCGCTTCAACCGGCAATACCTCTGCATCAGCAGCTGCGTACGCAGCGCGGGCGAACATGAAAGCGTTTGTGCTGATTCCTGATAATAAGATTGCCATGGGGAAGCTGGCCCAGGCTGTGGCCTATGGTGCCAAGATTCTTCCTATTGCGGGTAATTTTGATAAGGCTCTTGAGTTGGTGCGAGAGATCGCCGAACAGGAGCCTGTGACTTTGGTGAACTCGGTGAATCCGTACCGAATTGAGGGTCAGAAGACGGCAGCATTTGAGATTGTCGATGATTTAGGTGTGGCTCCGGATTTCCTGTTTATCCCTGTGGGCAATGCTGGCAATATAACGGCTTATTGGAAGGGCTTTAAGGAGTACCATGCATTGGGGAAAGCCCACACCCTTCCGCGGCTTTTTGGATTTCAAGCAGCGGGCGCGGCGCCAATTGTTCTTGGGCACCCCGTTGTGGAGCCGGAAACGATTGCGACGGCGATCCGTATTGGCAATCCAGCGAGCTGGCTGCAGGCTGAAACAGCACTTGAAGAGAGTTCCGGGACGATTGCGTCGCGCACGGATGAGGAGATTCTGGAGGCTTACGAGCTATTGGCGTCTTCCGAAGGAATTTTCGCTGAGCCTGCGAGCTGTATTTCCATAGCGGGTCTGATGAAGTCGTACAGTGAGGCGGCGATTCCAGACGGTGCCAAGGTTGTTTGTGTCTTGACTGGTAACGGTTTGAAGGATCCTGACACGGCTATTTCTTTGAGCGGCGCGACAGCCGTAGTGGATGGGAAATACGACACCATTGTTCGTTTGGTGTTGGAGGAACTATCCCGATGATCGTAATCAGGGTGCCGGCATCGACCGCCAATTTGGGTCCGGGGTTTGACTGCCTAGGAGCGGCCCTTGATCTGTTCAATGAGTTTGTTGTGGAGCCAGCCTACGGTGTCCACGAGTTCTATTGGTATGGGAGCGATAAGGGGCAGAGTGATGACGACAATTTAGTGTTGAAGGCGCTTCGAAGCGTTTTTTCCGCGCTGGGCCGATCGTGTCCGGGTGTCAGGATCCGGACTCAGCGCTGTGACATTCCGATGAACAGCGGTTTAGGGAGCAGCGCATCGGCGATTGTTGCGGGTTTGTTGGCCGGGAACACGCTAGTGGATTCTCCTCTGAGTCAGCAGGAACTGCTCAATTTGGCTGTTGCTATGGAAGGTCACCCGGATAATGTTATGGCGTGTCTGCAGGGAGGGATCCGTGCTGGGGTGGTCGACGAACAGGGGAATGTGACTTCCGCGGAGATTCGTGTGGCAGAGGGTCTGCAGTTTGCTGTTCTGGTGCCAGCGTTCGGTATGTCGACGGCTCGGGCCCGCGCTGTCCTGCCGGGCTCGTATTCGATTCAGGATGCGGTCCACAATATTTCCCGGGTCGGGCTTCTGATTACGGCCATGGTCAATGGGGAGTTCGGTAATCTGCGTTTGGCGTTGCAGGATCGTATGCATCAGCCCCAGCGGTTGCCTTTGATTCCCGAAGCCGTCGGTGTTATGAAAGTATGTCAATCTGCCGGCTCCTATGGTGAGTACATAAGTGGAGCTGGTCCTGCCATTGTAGCACTGATGCCGGCTGGCGATCAGGAGGGGCTGCAGCGTCTGCGGACATCATTGGCGGCGGTCCCCGGAGAGTGGTGTGTTTACGCTTTGAATGTTTGGCAGCCGGGGGCTATTGTGGAGGTGAACGGATGAAGATCCTTGTGCAAAAATATGGTGGAACGTCGGTGGCCAACCATGGACGGATGCAGGAGGTAGCTCGCCGCATCGTTCGATACAAGGAGGCTGGGCATGCTATGTTGGTTGTGGTGTCTGCCATGAACCACACTACGGAGGAATTGATCGCCGCGGCGCGTAAGATTAACCCCAATCCGTCGCCTCGTGCCATGGACATGCTTCTGGCTACGGGGGAGCAAATGTCTGTATCACTTTTGGCAATGGCCATTGAAGGTCTTGGGCAAAGTGTGATATCTTTGACTGGTGGTATGTCTGGTATCTATACGGACAATCGCCATAAGAAAGCTCGCATTGCTCGCATTGATTCCCAGCGCATTTTGGCTGAGCTAGGCCAGGGAAATATTGTTTTAGTAGCGGGCTTTCAAGGTGTGACGCCTGCAGGGGAAATCACAACCTTGGGGCGCGGTGGTTCGGATACTACGGCAGTGGCATTGGCTGCTGCTGTGTTAGCCGAGCGCTGTGAAATCTACACGGATGTGGATGGGGTCTACACAGCAGATCCTAATCGGATTTCGTCGGCCCGGAGGCTGTTTGAGATTACGTATGATGAGATGCTGGAGCTTTCTCGTTTGGGCGCTGGGGTCTTAAGCACTAGATCCGTTGAATTGGCTAAGGAGTATAAGATTCCGTTGGTTGTTCGCTCAGCGTTTGGCGATGAAGGCGGGACGAATGTAGTGGAGGTGGGTGCTTTGGAACAAGTTAGGGTGCGCGGTGTGACCTTGGATACGGATATTTCCCGCATTTCTGTGGCAGGTGTTCCGGATCGTCCTGGGATTGCTTTTGGGTTGTTTAGTAAGCTTGCAGGCGAAGGCATAGCTGTGGACATGATCATCCAGAA
>SLOZ01000196.1 GCA_007132255.1 Limnochordia bacterium
CTTGACACGGGTTCTCGCGGGTTTGGCTTGTGGTCTTGTGCAGCTGTCGACATGGGCTCCGAGCTTTTCCCTTCGAACTCCTAGCAGGAACTGTGTCCAGTCATAATCGACCGGTGGGCAAACTCCACCTCATTGCTATTCAATATGTATTTATCGTTTTTCAATAAAATATTGTTGACAAACAATGCGCACGGTGCTATCCTCAAGACAGAACGAAATCGAACTCACCGAAAGCGAGGGAATTCTATGCGTTATCTTGGAAAGAAATCGTTGTCCTCTGTGTTATCCACCGTATTGGCTGTCTCGTGGTATGTCTTGCTGCTCAGTACCGTCTTTTTCGCTGTATTCGGGTTTTGGAACTGGCTGCGGGAACCTGACCCATCGTCACTGCGTTTGCAGATCCAGACCGCGGGTCTGCAGATCTCCATCGCTGGCGAACATCTCCAGGACACATTCGGATCCAACTTCGCACCCACTGGTATCTTCGCAGCCATACCGTCGCTACTGCTGCTGTTGGTCGTCGTACATCACCTTCGGCGGTTGCTTCATTCGCTGGGTAGTGATGAGCACCCGTTTCAACATAGCAACTGCCTGCACATGCGTTGGGTAGGATTCGCCGTTCTAGGCTGGTCCGTTTGGAGCAGTATTGCACAGTTTATTGTTGGTTGGCAGCTAAGCCATCATGTATCCATTCCCGGCGTGCAGCTGACAGCGATGCTCAAGCCGGACGTAAACATGTTCATCTTAGCGGCGGTGATCTTGATTATGGCCGAAGTGTTTCGCATGGCCGTGGCACTGCGAGAAGAACAAGATCTGACCATTTGAGAAACGAGGTGGGACCATGACAATCCGCGTGCGTTTAGACAGGACGCTCTTAGACAAAGACATGACCTTAACGGATCTGGCCACCGAGGTGGGTGTAACCCTGGCTAACCTTTCTATTCTCAAGACCAACAAGGCCAAAGCCATTCGCTTTTCAACGCTGAATGACATCTGCCGCGTGCTGCAGTGCCAGCCGGGCGACCTACTTGAATACGTGGGCGGTGATGAGGAGAACTGAACACTCCGGCGAACCTCGCGGTATTCGCCCATGATTTTGCCATCCGCCCGGCTTCTCCCGGTCGCATACAGGACTTTCTCCAGCAACGGCGAACGTCCACAGTAGCAAGCTCATTCTGGTTTGAAAGGGGTCATAGCATGAACTCTTCTTCAACGTCGGCGAAACCCAATGTCATTGTGTTCTTCACCGACCAGCAGCGTTGGGATACCGTGGGTCTCCACGGTAATCCTCTTGATCTAACTCCGAACTTTGACCGCCTCGCCCGGCGGGGAACGCATCTAGCTAACTCGTTTACCTGCCAGCCTGTATGTGGGCCGGCTCGGTCGGCTTTGATGACGGGCAAGTATCCCACGACCACTGGCTGTTATCGTAATGGGATTCCGCTGCCGGCAGCAGAAAAGACCTTGGCCCACCATTTCCGTGATGCTGGCTACCGCACGGGATACATTGGCAAATGGCATCTGGGCTCCCAGGATCCGGTACCAGAGGAAGAGCGCGGCGGCTATCAAGATTGGCTGGCTGCCAATCTATTGGAGTTCACGTCGGACTCCTACAACGCAACGCTGTACGACGAAGCAAACACCGAGGTAAAACTGCCGGGTTACCGTGTCGATGCCCTAGCCGATGCCGCCATTCGCTATGCAGCGGATCACCAAGCTGAGCCCTTCTTCCTTTTCCTGTCCTTTCTAGAACCACACCATCAGAACCATCTCGATAACTACCCAGCACCGCATGTACTGCAGAATCGGTATGTCGATGCTTGGACACCGCCGGATTTGGCAGCATTAGGCGGCACCGCTGCCCAGCATCTGCCGGGATACTACGGTATGGTGAAACGCTTGGATGACGCGTTGGGACGGATTATGGATGCGCTTTACAGCTTGGGTCTCTCCGACGATACCATCGTCCTGTTCACATCCGACCACGCCTGCCATTTCAAGACGAGAAACGCTGAGTATAAGCGGTCGTGCCATGATAGTTCCATTCGCGTACCGACGGCAATCTGGGGCCCAGGCTTCGACGTTGGCCGTGAGCTACCTCAGATCACTAGCTTGATCGATCTGCCCGCTACGCTTCTCGATGGTGCCGGAATCCCGATTCCGGAAGAATTTGCAGGCCGCTCGCTGGTGCCTTTGATTCAGAACAAAACCACAGATTGGGATGAGGAAGCGTTCGTCCAGATCAGCGAGTCCCAAGTGGGGCGCGCTCTGCGCACACAGCGGTTCATGTACTGCGTGTCGGCACCTGAGGCCAGCGGCTGGGATCGTGCTGCCAGCGATGTCTACGAAGAGGAATCCCTCTACGATCTTCATGCTGATCCCTACCAGTTGATGAACCTCATCGGCCATGCAACCTATGAGGAAGTTAAGGTTGATCTGCGTGAGCGCCTGCTGGCTCAGATTGAGAAGGTGGAAGGTCAGCGACCAACGATTCGTCCCGCTGCCAGTCACTCCAGTGCACAACGACCGGAACTCCATATCTAAATGGATCCCTACAAGGAAGCCAGCCCACCATTGGAAGTGGGCTGGCTTTTCGTTTTGGTATTAGTGCCGGACGTCAACAGGGAAATGTTCGGTATGAAATCCGGGCCAACTGCGGTTGCGTCGGTCACGCTCCGAATCATTTTGCAGCGGCCGTTCAAACATCTTCTGTCCATCGGAGAACTGGCCTCCGCGTGCCTGGTCTTTCTCGACCAATACTGCATGCAGCCGTTTGCACTCCGCTGCGAAATCCGGGTCAGCCGCCAAGTTGCGCAGCTCGTGGGGATCCGCGCCCAGATCAAACAGCAACTCCTTGGCTCCCTCGGGATACCACGTATACTTCCAGCGACCGTCGGTAATACCGAAGTACGCAGGGTCTTCATTGCAGGTCACTTCCACGTATTGGCGGGGCTCTTGGATCTGCCCCCTGGCCAATGCCACCAAATCCATGCCATCGGCGTCCGCCGGTGGGTCGCCGCCGGCTGCCTTAAGAATCGTTGGCAAAATATCGGCGAACGTCACCGGAACGTCCGAAGTGGTACCGTGCATCCGATCATCCCAACACTTCGGCATCCGCAGCACGAAGGGCACATGCGAAGAACTTTCGGTAAAGAAGACCTTACCGCCAGTATTGTGATCACCCAGATGCTCGCCGTGGTCAGACGTATAGATGATCAGGGTATCTTCCAGAAGACCTTCATCCTGCAGCGCTGCAAACACGCGCCCCATATTGTAGTCGATCTGCGTAATCAAACCATAATAGGCTGAACGAGCTTCCCGAATCACTTCCGCCGGTATCTTGTCCAGTGACCAGGATTCACGAAAGCGGGCAAACGCTGCCGGACAGTCTTCGCTCTCTGCCCAGTCACCTACAAAAGGCTCGGGAATAGGGCTGTTGCGGTACATGGAATAGTAGGGTTCCGGCGGATCCAGCGGCGGATGGGGCTTGGAATACGAGCACCACAGAAAGAACGGTGCTGTAGGATCCTTCCGTTCCTTAATGTATTCCACACACTGTTCCGAAATCCATGACGTCAGTGTCTCGGCCTCCGGAACAGTGGCCATCCCCGGATACAACTCATTCTGTCCCAGGCCATGATGCATTGGCTGCAAAGGAGAACCAGAGCGAGCCATTTCCCGGTAATAGTCGGCAGGCAGAACCATTTCGTCAAATCCATGGCGAGCCCGCTCTGGCGTAAAGTGCATCTTACCTATAGCGGCTGTTTGGTAGCCCAAAGCACGCAGGCGTGCTGGGAGCGTCGAATCTCGCTGCAGGACGTTGGATGTTGGACCGTTACCGCGCATACCGTGGGTACCGACAAATTGTCCGGTCATGATACCGACCCGAGCCGCTACGCAGATGGGACAATCGGAGTATGCTTTATTAAAGGTCACGCCCTCCCGTGCCATGACATCCAAGTGCGGTGTGCGCATGAAGCTTGGAGCGTTAGGCCCCGTCGTGTCGAATCGCTGCTGGTCCGTGGTGATTAGTAAGATGTTCGGTTGCTTAATCATGTAGTTTCCTCCCCTTTAGTCTTCCAACCCCAAGCGAGCATATTGCTCTTGCGGAGACTGGTGTTGTGCCAAAGCTGCCCGCAACTGCACCACTAGTTTGCCCTCAAGTTCTGCACTCTGCAGCGGATGTTCTTGAGCATAATCGGTATCTAAGTCGAACAATAGGGACTCCGCCACTTCCTCGGGACGCTGTTTCGGCATTGGAATCCGGTACACAGGATAGTCTGTGTATTCAAGAAAACGACCCATGGAGATGGCACTGGGGTTTTCCCGGCCGATGAAACGCCAGAGCGTCGTGGGAATAGCTCCATACATGTTTAGGGGTTCGTTACTAGCCACGGGCGCACGAAAATAGGTGAAATGACCATCAGTCAAGTTCACGGCACTGCCGAACCAACCAAAAAGAGCCGTATCTCTTACGCTGGCCATCGTTCCCTCAAGAACACCACGCAGGCTTTTTCCGTGCAGATTATCAGGCACTGCACAGCCGTGATAGTCAAGGATCGTTGGCATCAGATCAATATTTTGTGTCAATGCAGCGCAGCGAGTACCGGCGCCATGGCCACCTGGTACATGGATCATCAAAGGAATGTGGGCCAATTCATTGTAGGCATGCATGTAATTTTTTCCCGCATAGCCGTGCTCTCCGAGCATGTGCCCATGATCAGTGGTGAAGATCACCATTGTGTCCTCCCAAAGCGATTGGCTGTCGAACACATCGAGCAACTTACCCAGCCAGTGATCAGCCATGGTCAAAGTCGCTGCGTAGCGCCTACGAACGTGAGCCATGGCCTCGTCAGACTCCGTGACTTTCGCGTACTTAGGCCAATCAAAGCGCGGGCCAGTGTAATCGTCGTCGTACAGATCAAGAAACTCTTGTGAGCAATCGAACGGTTCGTGAGGGTCAAACCCCTCTACCATCAAAAAGTAGTTGTCCGCACCTTCGTTGTCTTCAAGCCAGCGACACGCACTGGCCAGGGTTTGAGGTGTTGAGTAATCACTGGCGGCGGCAAACCTGGTGCGGTTCAGTTCGTACTGCGCTGCCGCTCGCCCAAGAAACGTTTCTGGAAGGCTGGTTCCAGCTGCGCGGGAAACCCATGGATCGAATTCTTGGCCGCGATAAAACTCCCACGAGTTAAAGGCTTGGCAGTAGTTTTCGCCGCCCGTCTCAAAGTAATGGTTGTGATCCGTGGTGATGTGGGTAAAAACGTTGTCTTTGCGAAGCAGCTCCGGCAGAGTCACGTCGAACGGCTCGATGGGCCCCCAGGGACGCTCCAGAAAATTCAGACGGCCGGTCATGATATCTCGCCTAGCAGGCATACAGGGAGCCGATCCTAACCAATGATTGTCAAAGACCACACTCTTAGCGGCCAAACGATCGATGTTGGGGGTCTTGGCAAAGGGCTGTCCGTAGGCGTCTAACATGTGACGGTTGAGACTGTCCAGTAGGATTACTATGGTCTTCAAACTCATCGCTCCTAACCCAGTGCAAACTGGTTTCGAACTTCAGCACAGTCATGGTAACTATGGATTTTTCTGATTCCTACGCAGAACCGCCACAGTGCTTCTGCCAGCCACCAATTGATCATTGGCAACGTAACCTTCTTCACGCTCTCTAAGAACGTCGATCAACCACTGGCGAAATTTGTGAAGCACGGACGCTTGCGTTTCACTCTCTATAAGATTGACGGTTTCCTGCGGATCCTGTACGAGATCGAAAAACTGTTCCTGTCCGGTCTGAGAAAACCAAATGTACTTGCATTTCCCATCAGTAATGAAATGATTGGAGTCTTCACCGTAAGCGTGTTCACCATGGATGTATTGGCGCCACGAAAGACTTTCGTCATCCTTATATTCAGGTAAAACACTGCGACCATCCACGCCGTCAGGAATGCTGATCCCAGAGGCCTCCAACAATGTCGGCAGCACGTCTTGGAGTTCAACCGGAATATCACTGGTGCGGCGTTTGGACTGGTGGTTTGGCAGAGAAACAATAAACGGTACTCGGGCTGAGCCTTCGTAAGGTAAGGCTTTGCGGAACAGATTATGATCGCCCAGCAGTTCACCATGGTCCGAAGTAAACAGAATCACCGTTCGCTGCAGTTCACCAGTCTCATTCAAAGCTTCGAGAAACCGTCCAATCTGGTGATCCATATGCGTAATTAGGCCGTAGTAGGCGGCCCTAGCTCGCTGTAGTTGGCGGTCACCGATGATCCCTTTCCGAGTATCCTTAATGGACCCGTGATTCTCAGCATCCTCGGCGGCAGCCCAGGTGCCCATGGCTGGCTCTGGCATCGTCTGATCAATGTACTGCTCGAAAAAATTCGCCGGTGGGTCAAAAGGAGGATGCGGCCGCACAAAGGACATCCACAGGAAGAAGGGTTTGGTCGGATCCCGTCTTCTCAAGAAATCTATGGATTCGCTGACGACCCAGTTGGTCGGATGGAGGTGTTCTTCTAGCGGCCATGGCCGTGCCACCCACGAATTGCAGTTTAAGCCGTGTTCAAGCAGATCGTAATCTAACCCCTTGGTACGGCGCAGCCACTGGAGATAATCATCTTGCGCCCCGTAATCTAGACCCTGCTTGCGAGTGAAGTGAAGGTACCCGTCATGCAACACTACGTTGTGAAATCCGCAGAGACTGCGTGCCGGGTGAAAATGCATCTTGCCAATCCCCTGCGTATGGTACCCGGCCTCGGCGAACAAGCCCGGCAATGTGGATTTGTAAGACCAAGGCACGCCATCTTCATACCCCACACGACCGTGATTGTGCTGGTTCATACCCGTAAGGATACCAGCGCGAGCAGCAATGCAGCTGGGAACAGCACTGTAAGCGCGGGAAAAGACCATTCCCTGGCGGGCCAAATGGTCCAAATTAGGTGTCTCCACAACGGGATGCTCCATGCCAAGACAATCTCCGCGCATCTGATCACAGGTTATTAGGAGAACATTCGGTCTATCTGATGCCATCGTTCTTCACCTTCGTTATCAAAAAGTGTTCCGGAGATGGGAGACCCATCTCCGGAACCGTTACTTTAGCGATCGAAGAAAAATTGTTCTGGACGGTACCGTGACAGGTATACCCAGTCCCATCCAAGCAAGCCCGTCTCCGGAACATTGCGCAGATCGTTATGGACAAGTACTGGCCAGCCAGCCAATCCCACCGTACCTATACTGTACAAATTGTCGATGTAAATGGTTACTAATTCTAACCCAGCTGCTGCGACTTCATCAGCATCCAACGAAGTCTGCATAACTTCCCAGAGTCGGAATAGTTCCTGGACAAACTCAGGTGGAACCTCGCCCGAAGCACCCTGTGTGTTGTACCACTCAGTCCA
>SLOZ01000508.1 GCA_007132255.1 Limnochordia bacterium
ACGGCCGAAGGCGGCGGCCGCGATGTTTGCCGATCCAGTCGTCCAGGGGCACGAGTTTGCCGGCCTGCACCAGCCGCTCTACCTGCTCGCCTCGCTCAAGAACCAGTACATCTGGGTATTCATCGTTGACCATCATCAGGCTGAGGCGATGCTGGGCAGCGCCCTGGGGGGAGATCCATTCGATGTGTACATCTTTTGTGTCTTGAATCCATTCTTCACCCACACTGTCGCTGGGCCAATTGGGAGCTGTGTACCAATCATAGTTGACATACCAACTAAATTCCAGCGGTTCACTGGCTGCAAAGCCGCTGCTGACAACGGCTAAGAGCAGTACAAAGATTAAGCAGTATCCTGTCCAAGTGCGTAACATGTTTTGACCTCCTTAGTTTGTATTCCACATTTGCCTGCCGAACCCTACTCTTTTAAGGAACCAATCAGCACCCCCTTCACGAAATATCTCTGCAGGAAGGGATAGACCAAGATAATCGGGATGGTGGCCACCATCATGGTAGACATGATCAAGGAACGCGTGGTTACCCGCTGGTTCATTTCAAGAAAATCGGCCGCGGCACCGCTGACGTTCTGCAGTTGCTGCGTGGCGATATTCGAGTTGATAATCTGGTTCAAGAGCGTTTGGATGGGCAGCAGGTTTTCCTGCGTAATGTAGATACTGGCATCGAACCAGGAATTCCAGTGATGCACCGCCGTGAACAAAGCAATGGTAGCAATCACAGGACCCGACAGCGGCAGCACAATCCGGAAGAAAATTTGAAAATGGTTGGCGCCGTCAAGTTTGGCGGACTCCTCCAAACCGGAGGGCAGTCCCATGAAGAAGGTGCGGAAGATAATCATGTGCCAGACATTGATCAGACCCGGGATAACCATGACCCAAAAGGAGTTGCGCAGCCCCAAGGAGCGAATCAAGAGGTAACTGGGAATGAGTCCGCCGCTGAAGTACATCGTTATGACGCAGAGGATCATGTAGTATTTGCGTCCTAGAAGTTCTTTCTTGCTCATGGCATAGCCAAACATGGCGGTGAGCAGGACACCCAGGACAGTTCCGGCCAATGTCCGCATGACCGAGATATAGAAGGCTCGCAGCAGGCGAGCATCCTGGAGCACCACTTCATAGTTCTCCAGTGTGAATGCCCGTGGCCAAATGGTGATGCCTCCTAAGGCTGTATCGGCTCCAATATTGAATGAAATCATCAGGGCATTCCAGAAGGGATACAAAAACAGCAGTCCCAATGCCGTTAGAAACACGTAGATGAAACCATGGAGTATTCGATCTTCCCAAGCTAACTTCATCCGTCACACCTCCATTACCACAAACTCGAATCCGAGATTTTTCGGGAAATGCTGTTGGCCATCACCAGCAGCAGTACGCTGACCACGGAGCGGAAGAAACCGGCCGCGGTGGCGTAGGAGAAGCGCATGTGCTGGATACCCACCCGAAAGACGTACGTGTCGATAACTTCGGATACTGGGCGTAAAATGGCATTGCGTCCATTATTGGTCAGCAGCAGAATGTCTTCAAAACCAGCGTTCAGAATTTGGCTGATGTTTAGAATCAGGAAGATGACGATCACCGGTGTGATACCCGGCAGCGTGATCAGCAGCATCTGCCGGAAGCGGTTGGCACCATCCACCGACGCTGCGTCATACAGTTCCGGGTTGATCGAAGCGATGGCGGCTAAGTAGATAATGGCTCCAAATCCCACGCCTTTCCAGACGTTGGTACTGACAAGGATGGTCCAAAAGTAGCGGGGCTGGGAAAGCCAGTTCACCGGCTGCTCGATAAGACCTAGCCCCTGGAGGGCCATATTGAAGCTGCCACCATCGGTGGAAAGCAGCGAAAAGACCAAGCCGGATACGATGACCCAAGATACGAAGTGCGGCAGATAACTGATGGTCTGAAAGACCCGTTTGAAGCGCATGCTGAGGATCTCGTTGATCATCAAGGCCAGCAGGATTGGAGCCGGAAAGCCGAACACGAGCTTTAAGACACTGATTCCGATGGTGTTACGCATAATGTTCCAGAAATTCGGGTCATCGAAGAACAAGCGGAAGTTATCCAAGCCCACCCAGGTACTACCTCGAACACCCAGAAACAGATTGTATTCCTGGAACGCAATGAGCAGTCCCCACATGGGGATGTAGGCGAAGACAAGGATGAACAAGATGCCGGGAATGGCCATAAGCTGCAGATCCCACTGCCGCAGGAACCGCCGCAGTAAGGAGCCTCTGTTTGCGGCCCGCTCGGTTGATCCGTGGATAGTTGCCATTGGGATCCCCCTCAGTTGTTGTTGGTTCTAATTGTAGAAGGTTTTTTACCGGAAAAACACCGACCTATGCAACGGTTTCTTGCATTAATTAACGATTCTTTGCCTTTTTGCACTTCGATGTAACAAAAAAGTGCAACGTATCGTTGGATAGTGCAAGGTTGCACAGTGATCGCGCTGCCACCATGCCAGACGCAAAAAAACCCTGGGCTCGCAAGCACAGGGTGTTCGATAGCAGGTTGGCTCCATAGGGATTGCTGATGGGCTTCATCCCGGGAAATCGATTGCCCTTGACTCAGGCGGTTTAACAGCCAGCAGCGGACGTGTTCTGCAGCATTTGATCGTGAACATTTGTTTTGCATGCACCCCATGGGCCGTTGACGTCTTAGTTCTCACCCCAAACAGTGCACACACAGAACTCGTGTACGTCATGCCTAACGCGGCAAAAAAGCTAACCACAATACTTCTTTCGTGGTTAGCTCCGTCCGTTACATTTGTTCTTTGCGCCTTGGTTTCTCGCCCGCAGCAATGGCTGTCGCAGCACTGTCGATCATCGAAATGGCTGTCTAGCGGGCCTTTTTCGTAGGCGTAATTTGACGTTCAAGATGGATGGTTTGCCTCTGTAATCGATCGTAAACCACCCGTTGTTCTCTATACAACGGGTCTACTCGTGGTGGGGCTCCGCAAACCCACGCCAACGGAGCGTTCTTAGGCCCGGGATTGGTGTGCTCATATCTACGTCTCACCTGGGAACAGACCGAGCCGATCTTAGCCGAACGGCATGCGTGTTGGTCTTCCCGCCACATCTCTCCAACCGCCCCAACTGGAGCTTTGATAAAAATCCCTGCAGACGTGTACACAAAAATGGCCACACCCCAGCTCGGTTAGGCAAACCATGTGCTCTTGGCCAAGACGCTGCGGGCATCGTCTTCGCCCTTTTTCATGATATCCAAGATGGCCTTGCGGTTATGAAATCCCAGGGTGCCTGGGGGATCCAAGCGATCAGTGGGAGCGACTTCGCAGATATTGATCTGTTTTTTCACCCGCCCGTTCTTTTCATAGCGGATAGCATTTTTCAGTTCCTGCAGTGCTGGACTGTCATCGCCTAGGGCTTCCAGGCGCCGAATGACAGCAATAATGTGGTTCAACTGGCGGGCGTGTTTCACATCCTCGTACATAATGGTATCTAAGACCAGTTCCATCAGGCGTGCTCCCACATGCCACGCTGACTCATAGCCGCGACTGTCTTCAATGGTGTCCAGATAACACTGGGTGTCTGTCGGTTTTAGTTCAACGACGATGATGTTTTCGGCACCAGCAACAATGGCATCGCGCAGTGGCGTGTTGTTGAACATACCACCATCAATGTAATAGGCTTCCTTGTACAGGCGGGAAGGAAAGAGCAGTGGGATGCAGCTGGACGCGAGTACGGCTTCGCGCAGGGAGGCGTCGTTGCCGCGGTGGAAGGTTTCTGTCTGCCCCGTATTGAGGTTCGTCGCATTGATACGCAGATCCATGGCTGTCAGTTCACTGATCCGGATATCCGGCAGATAGGCGTGGATCGTTTCAATAATCCGTTGGTTGGCGGCAATGGCCGGGATGTGGCGAAAGGAGCCGCGCGTGAAACGGGAAGTGATCATCTGCCCCAGCACATACCAAACGCTGAGCCGGAACAAGGGCCCAATCTCGACCCAAGCTTGTTTCACGTAGGCGGCTGCCTTCACTAAATCCCGACTCTGCTGGTATTCCACAGCAAAGGCAGCGGCATTGATGGCACCAATGGAAGCACCAGTGAGGATGTGGATCTGTTGAACTTGCTGGGCAATGACCTGCAGAGCCCCCGCTTCATAGGCGCCTTTGGCTCCGCCACCGCTTAAGACGACGGCCAGCTTTGCTTCTTGGTCTGCTGGCATCATATCTCCTCCGTTCCGTAACCCTAGTTGCTTGGTTCCTGCGTTGGACTTTTTGCTATCTGTTCTTTCGGATTGGCTCTTTCGTGTCCGTTGTTCCGTATTCGTTATTCCGGATTCGTTCTGCCGCCTCGGGTTTGCAGACGGCGGCCAGCAGCGTTTTTTCGTTCTTAGCCAAACCACAGCCTCTTCTCGCCACGGCGCCGTGACTCTAACCGCACGGGCTGTCCAGCACCGATGTTCAACATGCAAACCCTGCCGGTTTTTGCGACCCTGCGAGTTTGCATGGTTGGAACAAGCTGAGCAAGCTGGCAGGGAACACCGCTGGTATTCTGCCGGAGAACGTCCCGGCAGCGGTCAACAGAATCGGGCAGCTGTCCTGGAGACCAGTCCTGTCGGCCGTGAAGCTCGGTTCTAAACAAAAGCTGATCAGTTCCGTGATTGCTAGAGCTGTCCTTCGGCGACCGGTTTTGGAGTCCGGATTGCAGGGGCTGAGTTTAAGGCTCTCGCTGCTAACTTATTCTTTCCTGCTCCACCCCTTCAATATTCAAGCAGGCAAACCAAGAGCCGCGTGGTCTGTCAGGGAGTTTCGAGTCAACGGGTATCGATTGTCCGAGGAGACAGTGGTTGCCATAGTTTCCGTGCTGCCTTGGACGTCACCGGACGCCAATGCTGCGAGCATGACCGAAAGCTTCACTTGCCCACAGTTCCGCCTAAGTCCAGTTTTGTCTGCCCGGGCGTCTTTACTCAGCATTGTCCAACTCGAACCACTGCACCCGTTCTTAGGCGATTTCAGCGTCTTTGGCGGCATCGAACCGTTCACGTCTGTGCGGGGTTCGATCCATCAGCCTGCTGTTCGGCAATGTTTGCTTGGAGCCGTTGGGTCTTGGCCACAGCGTCTGCCCGTTCTTCCTGCCTAAACAAGCTTAGGGCCATGTCACTTTTGCGCTGCGCTTGGTCATAGTCTTCCATGAGCAGATAGGTACTGGCCAGGTTGTAAAAGGACTCGGCCATCTGGGCTGTGAGCCCAAGGCTTTCTTCCAATACCAAGCTTTGTGTGAAGACATCAATGGCGTACTTGTACTTTTCTTGGCGGACAGCCTGGACCGCCAGTTGGTTGAGATTGACGAGCGTCTTGGCAATGGCTTCTTCGTTACGTACGGTCAACGGTCATCACCCTTTCAATGAGCTCGACTTCGTGAAGCATCGCTTCTTGGTACTTGGCCTCGGCAAAGGGAATGGCAGCTAGATAGTGATCCAGTGCCGGCTGCAGTCGACCAGCTTGTTCATGCTGCACGCCAGTTTTCATGGCCTGCTTAGCCAAGCGCTTTAAGAGTGTAAGGGATAATTGCGGGTCGGTTTGAGCTTTTTCGTGCATGGCCTTGGCTTCGGCCCCATAGGCGATGGCTTCGAGGACGTGGCCCCGGGTCGCTTCTAGATTCGCGAGGTTGTAGAAGCTGACAGCCATGCCATCATGGTAGTGCAGAGCACTGGTGACTGCCAGGGCCCGCTGGTAGTATTCTTCTGCTTCGGCAAACCTGCCGGCCTGCATGAACTGCAGACCTTGGTTGTGCAGAGCTTTGATCTCCATGGCTATCCGTTGGAATACAGCATCATCCATGGTGCCACCTCACCTTCCATGGTTCAGGGTTTCTTGTCATCGTTGTTGTCAGGCGCTCATGTTCCCGGTGTCTACGGCTGCGGCGTACAATGAAACCCAACTGCGGCTTCATGTCACGCGGCCCTGTACCGCAGCGCTCATTGACAGTGAACCCATCCGGTTTCTTCTGGCTGGAGCCATAGCAGCCCGACAAACTGGGCTATGGCTCGTTGACGGTCACGGAGGCCGCCGCTGCCAGGAAACTTCCGCGACCACCGGGTCACAGTTTCAATCCAAAACCTGCGCGGACGGAACCGACACGATCAGTCAAAGGCCATCCCGTTGGAGCGGGTCTTCTTGCGTTTAGGTCGCAGAGCGTCCAAGGGATCTCTGCTCAAGGCGGCCCGTTTCCGCTGGGGTGCCAAGGACCCCTTAGTGGTGTCGCCACGGGATAGGCTCCGGTTCTCGGAGAGCTGGCGGCGCTGTGTGTCGTCCGGCTGCAGCGAGGTAGGCGCCTGTGGTTTTCGGTCCATGCTTGACGAAAGTTTGTTCCTCGCAGTTTTAGAGGGGGGCTTTTCCTGCGAGCTGTCTTTGTGGTGTCTGCTGCTTCTTGACAGTCCCGAATGCGCTTGTTGGTTTCCTTTCGCCCTTAGCTTCGTCGTTCTCAGGTGTTTCCCATCCACGGCTTTTATGGCGAATGGTGTTTGTGGTTTCTTGGCGCCCTGTGGTTCTGCGTCCACTTCCAGAGGGCCCAGCCGGCTTCGCTCTGGGGCTGCGAGACCTCCACGGGCACGCTCCTGGCTTATGCCGGCGGACCCAAGGTCCAACGGATCCGCTGCGCTGCGCGGTTCTTCGAAGGTTAGGTCCATCCCCGTGCTGGGAGACTGGACGTCACGGCGGGGGGCTCTATCCGCAGCTGAGCCAGTTCGCCGGCGTCGTTTGGGTTCCGTGGTTCCAGAGTCCAGTCTCAGTTCGGCGTGAAACAGGTCTTTCGTTGAATTATTCTGTGAATCTTCAAGCTGCATGCGCTGCTGCCAGTCTGGTGTTTCCGTAACGTGCGGACGCTGCCGCTCCATGAACTCCTGCAGTTCTTTCCTCACCACAGCCAGTTCATGGACGATGACCTCTGGTTCCAAGGGGATCTCCATGGGCATGGCAAAAAGCTGGGTCTCCAGATCCGCGGCTGTGGATTCGCTGTCTGGTTTTGTCTGTACCGGCGCCGATCTTGGAGGACGTTTTAGTGACGCTGCTGGCGCTTGGGCACGTTCGCTGTCTGGCCCGTCCTCGTTCGTTTCCCAAAATTCTGGCTGCAGCAGAATAGATTGCTGCCGCAGCAGTTCCAGGGCAGCTTCACTTGCGGTACCATGAGGTGCTTGGTCAGCCTCTTGCCTGTCACGGCTGGTTTCCGGTGCCAGCTTCTGGTCAGGATGTTTGTCTAAAGCCGCTGCCTTGCGATCTTGCTTTGCTGTGCGTTTCGTCTTGAAGTCCAAGGAGATCACCTCGCTTTCACTCACCAGACGCTGGACCTTTGACCGATACGGGAGGCAGGCAGTGCAGCCGTCGGCTGA
>SLOZ01000465.1 GCA_007132255.1 Limnochordia bacterium
AGTTCACACCGAACTTCCATTTTTTTGGATTTTACTCACTTAGTAGGTCCTATTACTTGTTAATAGGTCCTAATTTTTCGCTGTAAGGATTCTGTAAGAGCAATTCAGCAGGAGTTGATCGTTTTTTATGGAATAAATAGCGATTACTAGCGAGGACCCTCTGAATTTTAGAGTGGACACAGGCGAGAGGGTGGTGTGCGATGTTCAAGACTGTGGATCTTCTCAATCGAGGCCTGTCCGGCGCTTCGCTGCGACAGAACATACTCAGCAATAATCTAGCCAATGCCAATACTCCAAACTTCAAGCGCTCGGATGTTAGTTTTGCATCCGAACTCATGGCTAGCCCTAGTTCCAGCGGACGTCTACCATTGTATCGAACCCATAACCAACACCTCCAGCGTCGGCTCGATGGCCAGATGGCACAGGGGTTCAGCATTCACCAGGACACACAGACAGTCATGCGAAATGACGGTAACAATGTGGATGTAGATCGCGAAATGGTCATGGTTATGGAGAACCAACTGCACTATCAGGCCATGGCAGACGTCGCCAATCGCCGCTTAAGCCAGCTGCGCAATGTGATTGGAGAAGGGAGGTAATTGCAGATGTCAGCGTTTCATTCGTTTCGAGTCAGTGCCTCTGGCTTAACAGCAGAGCGTCTGCGCATGGATACGATCTCCAATAATCTTGCCAACGCCAATACGACCCGTACCGAGGATGGAGGACCCTATCGTCGACAATTTGTCTTGTTCTCCGCCATCGACAATGGTGCTTCGGCGGCTGGACAGCAACCGGGGCATGGTGTCCGTGTAGTGGCGATCGGCGAAGATGAAAGTGCTCCCCGTTTGATCTTCGATCCCCAGCATCCAGACGCCAACGCCGAGGGTTACGTGGCCATGCCCAATGTCCACGTTGTGAAAGAAATGGTGGATCTCATCAGTGCAACGCGCTCGTACGAGGCCAACATTACTGCGATCAATGCAGCGAAATCCATGGCACAGAAAGCTCTGGAAATCGGTCGTTGAGGCTTGTGCTTTCTGGTTCTATGCAGAAACCGAGAGGTTTGTGGGACTGCTAGAGACGTAGGTTCACAATCCAATCTAGGAGGATTCATCTATGCGTGTAACCGATTCATCCCTGCCGATTCAACCGCTGCGAGCGGGCACCCCCGCACGTGTGCCTACGCGTGATTTTGCAGCGCAGATGCAAGAATATTTGGCTGATGTGAACCAACTGCAAAATCAATCTGAAACGGCCGCACAGCAACTGGCTTTGGGTCAGATTGAATTTCATGATGCTATGATCGTCACCGAACAAGCTAATTTGGCTCTGCAGTTGACGATGGCTGTGCGCAACAAGATTATGGATGCTTATCAAGAGATTATGCGCATGCAAGTCTGATGTGGAACGAGGGGGGGTGAACGATGAACAACTTTCTGGAAACCCTGAAGATACAATGGGATAAACTGACACTGCCCATGAAAGTTGGCGGCAGTGTTTTGGTGTTGGGCGTGTTTACTTTGCTGCTCTTTTTATCACTCTTTTCTTCGCAGGACTATGCGCCATTATACACAGATCTCACGACCAATGATGCAGCCGCAGTGGTCAGTTCTCTCCAGGACAACAACATTCCGTATCGTCTGGGAGACAACGGTGCCACGGTTCTAGTTCCCAGCTCACAAATTCACGAGCTGCGGTTAACGCTGGCCAGCCAAGGTCTGCCAACGGGTGGGGTCGTGGGTTTTGAGATTTTTAACACTACACGACTCGGCGAAACGGAGGCTGACCGGCAGCTGCGGTACCTCTGGGCCCTGCAGGGAGAGTTGACCCGCACCATTAGGGAGCTGCAGGAGGTCCAAGACGCTCGTGTACATATTGTTTTACCGCAGCGGTCCCTGTTTGTTCAAGAAAGTCGTCCGTCCACGGCTTCTGTGTTGCTCCAACTCCAACCGGGAGCTCGTTTGATGAGTAACCAGGTGAACGGTATCGCCCATTTGGTGGCTACTAGTGTGGAAGGGTTGTTACCCGAGAATGTCACAATCGTTGACAATCGCGGCACAGTGCTCAACCAATTCGCCGGCGATTTGGCCCTGGATGGCGAGGCCATTGCTCGGCGTATGGAACTAGAGCGAGCGTATGAGCGCCAACTTGAAGACAGTGTCACAGCCATGCTCGAAAGGATCTACGGTTATGGCCAGGTGGTCGCACGAGTTCGCGCCGAGATGAACTTTGATTTGACTGAAGAATACCACGAACTTTTTGAGCCCGTGGGACGAGACCAAGGGATCGCCCGCAGTGAGCAGAGTTTAAGCGAATCGTTTTCTGGAACCGGTGCTATTCCGGGAGGTTCTCCCGGTGTAGACTCTAACATTCCGGGCTATGTCGGAACCGTTGCCGGGGGAGAGTCCGAGTATGAACGGCAGGAAAGCATCATCAACTATGAAGTCAATCGCATTGAGCGGCGACAGAGTACGACCCCTGGACAGATCAACCGTCTCAGTGTCTCCGTATGGGTCAACGGCGAGCTCACACCCGCCCAATTAACGACACTGCAGGAATCTGTCAGTCGGGCCGTAGGTTTGCAGGCCGAACGCGGCGATCAGGTCTTTGTCGACAGCATGGATTTTGCTGTGGACTTACAGCCCATCAGCCCCATGGTACCAGAACCGCAGCCCTACGTCCCGTGGTGGGTTTACCTTGTTGTTATCGGTGCTGTTGCTGCGGTAGCGCTTGTATTTGTCCGCAGGCGTCGGACGCCACAGACGGTGGGTGAAACCATCGATTATACGGCCGGAGATGAAGAAGAACCGGCAGACACACTTTCCCCCGAAGACGAACGCCGACTGGCATTGCGCCAGCAAATTTCGAAACTGGCTCAGGATAAACCACAAGATTTTGCCCAAGTTGTCAAAACATGGTTGGCCGATGAGTAGGAGGCCGTAGTGATGAATCTCAACAAGTTGACAGGCAAACAGAAAGCCGCCATTCTGCTCATTTCTTTGGGGCCCGAACTGTCGTCACAGCTCTTCAAACACTTTCGCGATGAGGATATTGAAGAGCTGACCCTAGAAATCGCTGGCATGCGCCGGGTTAGTCCCGAAATTCGCGACGACGTTCTCGAGGAATTCAACGAAATGTTCCTGGCACAGGTATACCTAGAGCAGGGCGGTATCGACTATGCTCGCGACCTTTTGGAAAAGGCCGTAGGAGCCGACAAAGCTAATGAGATTATCCAGCGACTTACTGCATCCTTGCAGGTGCGTCCCTTTGATTTCGCGCGCAAAACTGATCCGAGCCAACTTCTGAATTTCATCCAAAATGAGCACCCACAGACGATTGCCTTGATTCTAGCGTATCTAAACTCGGAACAGTCCAGCATGATTCTCTCAGCCCTTCCACCCGAGAAACAAGTGGATGTAGCGAAACGCTTGGCCACGCTGGATCGAACGACACCAGAAGTTCTAGAGGAAATCGAATCCACGCTGGAACAGCGCTTGTCCGCTTTCGCAGTGGATGATTACACAATGGCCGGCGGCATCGATTCGGCCGTGGAAATTCTCAGCCAAGTGGATCGAGCCACGGAGCGTACCATCATCGATGCGTTGGAAGAAGAAGATCCGGAATTGGCTGAAGAGATCAGGAAACGGATGTTCGTATTCGAAGATATTATTTCCCTGGATGACCGGTCGATTCAGAAGATCTTACGCGAAATCGAATCCAAGGAATTGGCGAAAGCGCTTAAGACAAGCAGCGAAGAAGTGGCCGAACGCGTTTATAAGAATATGTCCAAACGGGCGGCGGAAATGCTGAAAGAAGACATTGAGTTCATGGGTCCCGTCCGACTGCGTGAGATTGAAGAATCTCAACAGAAAGTCGTTGCTGTGATTCGCCGCTTAGAAGAGGCTGGTGAGATCGTAATTTCACGAGGTGGAGAGGATGAGATCGTTGTCTAAGATCATCAAGGCGGCTGAATTGTCCGTGATCCTCAGCGACGACGAAACCAAAATAATCCGTTCCCACAGATCTGATGAAGACAATGGTCTGCCCTTGGAAGAACGGCAGGGTCCGATGGCAAAAGCTGCCATAACCTTAGAACACGCTTCCGAGCGAGCGGAAGCACTTGTGATCGAAGCCCAACGCGAAGCAGAGTCCCTTGTAGAAGCAGCCCGGTCTGAACAGGACGCTCTGCGTCTGCAAGCAAAACAGGCAGGATGGAATGAAGGCTTCACCGAAGGAATGGAAACCGGACGATCCGAAGCCCACGACGAGGCGAAGCAACTTATTCAAAGTCTTGAAAAAACAATTGAGACCGCCTGCGAAGCTCGAGCAGAGGCCTTGAAACAATTGGAGCCAGATTTTTTAAAGTTAGCGCTCTTACTTGCCGAAAAGATAATGAGGCGGCAAATTTCTGAGGATCCTACTTGGTTAGCTCCTGTGATTTCGGATGCTTTGGAGCGGTTGAGTGCGGCTAACGAAATCACCATTCGAATCCACCCGAAGGATTACCTGCCGCTGCAAGATTTGGAATCAGCTTGGCCGGACTATCGCGGTAAGCTGAACTGGGAGGCGGACGATGCGCTGCAAAGAGGAACGTTGATCTTCGAGACCGAGTTTGGAGCCATTGATGCCAGTTTTGAGCAGCGTCTACATAAATTGGCAGAAAGCCTTTCGGAAGTGATCTATCATGGCGATGAATAGACTAGGCCATTACCAAGAACATTTGCAGCAGCTCGACGACTTCCAACAAACAGGTCGCGTGACACAAGTGGTTGGACTCATCTTGGAATCCAATGGACCCAACGCAAACTATGGTGATCTTTGTTCTGTATATCCAAAACAGGGCAAGCCGATTCTGGCTGAGGTTGTAGGTTTTCGAGAACAGCGTATTTTACTAATGCCTTTGGCCGACCTAACGGGTATTGGCCCCGGTAGTTACGTGACAGCCACTGGACGACCGCTAAAAGTACCGGTGGGCCCACGCCTGCTGGGACGAGTGTTGGATGGGCTGGGACGACCATTGGACAACAAAGGCCCGCTCGTCAGCTCAACATCATACCCCATCGTTGGTGAAACTGTTCAGCCCTTGGACAGGCAGCGCATCTCCAAACCGCTGCCCGTTGGCGTCAAGGCCATTGACGCGCTCCTAACCTGTGGCAGAGGCCAACGTTTGGGCATCTTTGCCGGCAGTGGCGTGGGCAAAAGCACCTTGCTGGGTATGATGGCTCGCAATACAACCGCCGACGTCAATGTCATTGCTCTCATCGGTGAGCGCGGTCGGGAAGTGCGGGAGTTTTTAGAACGGGATCTCGGTCCAGAAGGCATCAGTCGCTCGGTCGTCGTGGTTGCCACATCGGACCAGCCCGCCATGGTTCGTCTCAAGGGAGCTATGGTAGCCACCGCCATTGCAGAATACTATCGAGACCAAGGCGCCGATGTTTTGTTTATGATGGACTCGGTGACTCGATTTGCCAACGCTCAACGAGAAATTGGGTTGGCAGCAGGAGAGCCCCCGGCCACTAGAGGTTTCACACCATCTGTCTTCGCGCTTCTGCCAAAGCTTCTCGAACGAACTGGTCCTGGTCGCAACGGCACAATCACCGGGTTCTACACAGTTTTGGTCGATGGAGATGACATGAATGAACCCATTGCCGATGCCGTGCGGGGAATTCTTGATGGCCATATCGTCTTATCTCGACGGATCGCAGAACGTCAACAATATCCAGCCATCGACATTTTAGCCAGCGTCTCCAGGGTCATGCCTGAGATCACGGATAAGGAACACCAACAGCGAGCCGCCAAACTGCGCGCCATGATGGCTATCTACCGTGATAGTGAAGATCTCATTAATATCGGCGCCTATAGCAAAGGCAGCAGCGCTAAGATTGATGAAGCAATTGCTCATATCGATGGAATTCAGCAATTCCTCAATCAAGATGTGGCTGAACAGCCCGTTTGGGATGAAATCCTGCAGCAGCTGGAGCTTGCAATACCCTAAAGTACCGTGGGAGGACTAATTGATGCAGCCTTTTACCTTTCGTTTAGAACGAGTTCGGAACTTGCGGGAACATAACGAAGAAACAGCGCGTCATGAATGGGCCAATGCGAAAGCTCGTTGGCAGGAAGAGCAGCGAATCGCAGACGCTCTGCGTCAAAAACGAACAGAAGCCGCTGACTTTGGCTATCAGCAAAAAGAACCCGCGCTGCGCTGCGCTATGTATCAATACTTAAATTCTCTAGAGCAGCATCTGGATGCCCAGCTTGCACGCGTTGCAGAAGCTGCGGCAGCCGAAGACCGCTGTCGCCGGCTTTGGGTTAAGGCAAAGCAAGACCGAGAGGCCCTGGATAATCTTCGAGAAAAGGCCTATCAGAACTTCGTACGAGACCAGCTGCGCCAAGAGCAATATGTTCTAGATGACATGGCCAAGAAAGTTCAATCTATCTAATCCTACATCTGGTTGTCACGGACGTGTGCTGCCAAGACGTCTAGACGTCCACTTCAAACATGGCATTGGCACGCAAGACTGAGACTGCGAAATGCCATTAGCGGGGATTTCCGTGACCACGTCGACTCAACGTCGCTCTTTGACCAGGGTTTTGGGGTGGACTCCCAACAATGCAGCATGAGGGTAGCCACCTCTTTAGTTATGAAGGAGGGCAGAGCATGACAAAGTGGATCTTAGCCATCTTGGCACTGGTATTTGCGATTACGACAGCCTTTGTCATACTCACGATTACCGGTGTTGTCCAACCGCAGCCGTGGATCGAATCCTTCGTGGAAGGCCAGCCGCGACTGCGTCCCTACCTCGAAACCTATCGCCGCGGCCTCGAAGTCGAAGCGTGGCTTGCTGAGCAAGAACAGCTGCTCGAACTGGAGCACCAAGATGTGGCACAGCAGCAGGACGAGTTCAACGAAGCACGGCAGCAGCTGGCGCAATGGGAAATGGATTTGGATGCGAGAGAAAAGACCCTTGATGAAGCATTTGCCCAATTAGAGCGCCAGCAAGCCGAACTGCGCAATGCTCAAGCTGAAGAAGTGAACACGCTGCTATTAGCA
This sequence comes from Limnochordia bacterium, assembly GCA_007132255.1. Taxonomy (GTDB): domain Bacteria; phylum Bacillota; class Limnochordia; order Darwinibacteriales; family B1SED10-159; genus SLOZ01. The sequence goes on from SLOZ01000465.1 coordinate 7,055, forward strand.
GATATGTACAGTGAAATGCGCCCTGCCGATGCCGCTGAGATTTTTGAGCGCATGGACGAGGCTACTGCGTTGGACATCCTCCGAGCCATGGACCCACGACGATCATCGCCGCTCGTAGCAGCTATGAATCGCGAACTTGCGGCCCGTCTGAGCCGACAGCTCAAAGAGGTGAATCCATAAATGCCAAGATCACAAACGGAAGGAGGTGAAACATGTATATTGCCAACTTCAAAGCAGTTCAAGAGGTATTGGCAAAAGGCAGCACTGCACTGGG
>SLOZ01000296.1 GCA_007132255.1 Limnochordia bacterium
AAACGCATCACTAAGAAACCCTGTCCGCTCTCCAAGTTCCCCGAGGATCCTTGTGACCTTAGCATATTCCTTATGACCCTGTATGTCTCTTCTAATCATTGCCAACGTTGCCAACGCTTCCAGCTCCCCCACCGCCCTCGGCTTAGGTTATGCCCATAGAGCCACGCGGTTTCCAACGCGCAGGCAGATCTGGGGACTGTTTGCAGGATACCTGTGAAGGTTCATTCGCCTCACCCGAGGAGTCGAAGATGGGGAGACAAGCCCAGAAACCGCCGGCTCTAGCTCGTTTGGTACTCTTTGCACCGCTCCCAAAACCCTTCATGGTGATTCTCCTACCTTAGTCTTAGTTTGCCAAGACCTGTGTGTTAAGGACATGAGAGCCTTAACATTACCCAGACAGACCATTTGACGAAAGGATCGCGTTCGCCTCCATCTTCTCCCTGGCACTAGAGCGTTTGAGGTCGACAACCGTTACTGGTAGTTATTCTTCGTTAACGGCGGAACATGTATGGATATGCCTTCTGAACAGAAGGGAACTACCGCTAGGATAGGGAGTCGCCCTCCATCTAGTTTCAGCGGCTTTGACACCTTCAAGCAGGGTTGATACCATATTATATGATCGGTATAGATCATATTCACTTGAATCAATAGCCTTGCGCTGTCAGTCCTTGGTGAGAGGTGATGTGGGAGTAGTGACGTGCACTGGCAGTATCTCGTGACAGTTTCATGGCATTTCCCTGCACGAGCAATGACAACCAAACACGCTTGCCCCTGCAGCAAGCATGAAACCAACTCATTGGCCAACGGCTGATAGAAAAGAATAAGATAATCAAAAAATCCACTGGAGGTATTTGTATGAAAAACCCTGTCAAGTTGACCATCATTCTTTTGTTTGCCGTTGCTTTGACAACGGGACTAACAGCCGAAACCGCTGGAGAGACCATCGTCTTTGGCGATTTTAGCTGGGACAGCGCCCAAGTTCACAACCGTATTGCCGGCTTCATCATCGAACACGGCTATGGTTACGATGTAGACTATGAGTTCGGCGAAAGCATTCCGATCCTGCTTGGTCTTAGTCGGGGCGACGTCGATGTCATCATGGAAAGCTGGACGGACAATTGGTACGAGACCATCCTCGAAGCACATCGCGCCCAGGAAATCATCACTCTCGGCCGAAACTTTCCAGACGCACCGCAAGGGTGGTATGTTCCCACATTCGTCATCAAAGGCGATGAAGAACGCGGTATCGAACCCATGGCGCCCGACCTTAAGTCTGTATTCGATCTTCCGCAATATGCTGACCTTTTTCGAGACCCGGAAGATCCCAGTAAGGGTCGTTTTTATAACTCACCCACGGGCTGGGTTGCCCATGATATCAACCTCGACAAGCTAGAGACCTATGGTCTTGACGAATACTTCAACTCCTTCGATCCTGGTTCCGACGCAGCCCTAGGCACCGCCATGATCCGCGCTTATGAACTCGGTGAGCCCATCCTTGCGTCGAACTGGGAGCCAAACTGGCCTCTGGGCTTAATGGACATGACCATGTTGGAAGAACCCGAATATGATGCAGAACAGTGGCATGAAGACTATGGTACAGCCTATCCTGATTCAATGGTAGAAATCGCCGTTAACTCGAATTTCCCCGATCGCTTCCCAAATGTAACAAGCTTCTTGGCATCCTATGAGACAACCATTGAGCAAACCAATGAATCTCTCGCATATATGCAGACCGAGAATGCGTCGGCTGGCGAAGCTGCCATTTGGTTCCTGCAGAACTACAAAGACGTCTGGACCGAATGGGTGTTTGATCCTGAGGTAGAAGACAGAGTTTTGGATGCTTTAGACAACCTTTAGAAAGGCTCGTTCCGCTAGGGCCACCGAGGGAAAATTGCATGGCCGAACAAAGCAACCATTTTGGAGCTTGGATATTGAGGACGTTTAGAACTTCGCCTGGAGTTAGCCTTTACGGATTCGGATCAGAAACGTCTTTAGGCACGATCGCTTGACTTGTGAAGAGAATGAAAAAGTCAATGCGTAGTTAACCCTAGTAAACAGATAAATCACCAAAGCATCCACAACCACCAACGGGCGGTTGTGGATGCTTTGGACTCTTGCCAGTGGTTCTCCCAAAAGAATCCCATGGATTTGCCATTTTTCATAGGCACTGGTACGCCGCAAGTTGGCGGTATAAATCGAAACCAAGCCAAAGCGAAGGGCATTATTGGACAATTTATTGCCGTCCTGCGGCTAACACTTTCCCAACATTCACCAACGAGTTGTTGCTCTATCAATGGTTACCTAGGAATTCCAGGGAAACAGAGAGCGATCTCTACCACTTTTTGACTACCAATTAGCTTTTTGCAGTGGACAGCGGACTAAAGGTGCTAAAAGACAGAGCGTTGGTGACGAAAATGGTGCGTTATAAGAAAAGTCATTTGGACTTTTCTCAATAAATGCTGAACAAATAATTTTGGGTTTGATGTAGAATTTGGATATGGCGTATTTCAATCACGACTATTTTCCACAAGGAGGAACTACTATGCCAGGTTTTGGAGTATTCCGTCCCATTGTCGGCCGTACGCTAAAACACCCGTCGATCTCCCAAGGCCTCTTCGACATGGTCAAGGGAAGAGTTCCGGACATGCTGCGCGACTTCATTGTCGAAGCAGAACCTGATCCGATCTTAAACGAGGCCAAAGCCAAGATGGAGTCAGCTGGTGTGACCGCCCTCAACGAGGTCGGCTCTCTCCGGCTGCGGCGGCACCTCACGATCCGAAGTGCCGGCCTCATAGCACCTCGTGGTTTTCGTGGCAAATTGCTCGAACATTTTGGCCGCAGTACACTTCGCTTCCTCAACGCACCACCGCAACTCTTCATGGCCACCGCAGCCAGCTGGCCGCAGCACGAGTCTGTCATATTGGCCGACGAGCTCGATCTCAACCACCACACCTTGGAGATCGACCGTCGTTTTGTGTCTCACCTTTGGATCATCGCTCGGCGCATCACGGCCAGCCAGGGTGCGGTAATCACCTTTACACCTCTAGTCCGCCCCGATGATACTGTTACCGCAGGCACAAATGCCTCTCCTGACCCGGCGCAGCCCCATTACAACCGGACAGCACGGCAGACCTCGTCCAATCACGATCGTGCCGGCGACGGGGGTGACGGACGAGCTGGCGGCAATGGCCGTGCGGGACACCCCGGTTATGGCGCCCCCGACCTTACGATCGTTGCGTTAGAAATCGATGCGATGCCAGATATCGAGCTGCCAGGCCAGCAGGGCTCACGCGGTGGGCGCGGCGGACGTGGGGCCCGCGGCGGCGACGGGCAGCGCGGCATCGACTCTCGCAGCTGGCGCGCCGTATGCCGCCGTTCGGTGGGTCACGGCGGTCATGGCGGTGATGGTGGCGACGGTGGCCGCGGCGGCCAGGGAGGCGATGGTGGTGACGGATCTCATGTAACCATCGCCACTCAAGCCGAGCAGATCACACAGCTGGTCACCAACAAACCGTTCATCTTCAATAACGGGCCTGGTCCCGGCGGACTGCCTGGACTCCAGGGAGAACCGGGCGAGCGCGGTCTAGGCGGCCTAGCCGGCTATCGGACAGCACGTCCTTGTCGTCGGCACACAGACCGAGCGGGTCAAAACGGCCAGAGAGGCCGCAGCCGCGGCAGCAGGGGTCGTGGCGAACCCGGTCAACCTGGACAGATTGAGTACGCCGCAATAACGCAAGACGAGTGGACTACCCTGCTGCACTCCCCCTGGATCACTTCTATCAGTCCAGCTGAGGCTGTGGCTGGCGATTCGATTACGGTCCACGGACTCCATTTTGTCTCCAACAGCCAAATTCTTCTGGACGGAACCGCCGTTCCGGGGAACTACAATTACGACCAACAGATGAGTTTCTCTATACCGCTGGACACGCCTGGCGGCGAGCTGCAGGTGCAGGTGCGGACCCCTGATGGCGAGACCAGCAATGGAAAGCCACTGCGAGTCCGACCTTTCATAGAAGGCCTCACGCAGAATGGTTCGGCAGTAACGACCACCGCCGCAGGCGATACACTGACTCTCCAAGGACGGTCGTTTGCTCCTGACAGTGTTGTGGAGCGGAATGGAACAGTCATCGAGAGTCACTGGGAATCCACCACGGAGATGACGCTGGTTCTTCCGACACAGCCCGGCGAAGATTCGGGCGGCCAAGACACCTTCCGTGTCGTCAACCCCGACGGGCTGGCCAGTGATACCGTAGCGGTGACTCGCCTACCTTCCTTGGACAGCGGCTTTCGAGCAGCGCTGCACGGTTACCCCTTTCATAACTTCACCGTCGGTGACGCCACGTGGGGCGCCTTTGCTGACACGTTCGGAACCACCGAGGTCACCGTCCAGAGCATTCGCTATCCTGTCTTAACTGGGGCGTTCTACTTGTTCTTCCGGTGGTTCTTGCGGAACAACGCCCACTGTACCGGATTGGCTTCTACGTCCCTGCAGCGTTACCACAGCGGTGAAGATAACCTATTCTCACAATTTTCTTCCACCGTCGGTTTAAGCAAAAGTGACCGCCCGGATCCTCCAGACGTCCCCGCTGATGTCTGGCGTGACATCACCGTAGCCCAAGGCCGGACTCTCAGCAGTGATCTCGTCGTTCACTATGCCGACCAGGGTCGCGAAGGCCAGCCGCGAATTGAGACGACGCTGCGGGAGATCGAAACTGCTCTGCGCAATGGGCTCAGTGAAAGTCAAGCTCGGGTCCTCTGCTACATTCCTTCAGGCAGCGTATGGGACCTGATTACCGACAGCACCATACGGGAAGCCTTTCTGGCCAGTCACTGTGTGGCCCCGACGCGCCTGGTCTATGGCGATGTCAACCGCAATCTGGACGGAGCTCGGTTGTACGTCTATGAGAATAACCGACCCGAAGAAGATGACAAGTATATCGAGTTCTACCGAGAAAATGGTGAACTTCGTTTCCGTGCCCCGTACTCCAACAACTGGACCGTCGCTTACAGAAGTGAGAACGGCTTCACCTTAGGTACCAATACTCTGCAGAAACAGCTGTTAGACAGCGTCAGTTTGCCCTTTTCCGGAGGGCACACGGCGACGGCGGGCCTCGTTCGCTTTGCGCTGGATCTAGTGTTGAGTCCTGCTCGAGTCCAGGTGGAGGATGCCAGCGGACGGATCGCCGGATTTCACGATGGCCAGATGCACACAGACCCCGAACTAGCTTACGTCAATCCTTGGCTCGACAATTACGTTCTCGTACGCGACGATGCCGACAACGTGAAACGGACCATTATCGGCACAGATTCGGGGATCTACACTTATATGAGCCTACTCCCGGATGGGCAGAGTTTGGCCATCAAAGACGCTGCTTGTTCGGCGAACTCTCGAGACGAGGTGACCATAGGCGAAACACTCAAGGCCGTCTCCGTCAAGGTCAACGAGGGAAAAACCCTTGAGCTCCATCTGGGTGAAGAACAGCCCGACGGCTTGGTCCGTCACATCAGCGTCAAGACGGATCTGGAGGCTGATGAAACGGCTTCCCTGGACCTCAGTGACGGTCTCGACGGCATCGACATCAGCCTGCCAAGCCGAGACATGACAGCTGTACTGGAAATGCACACACTCCAAGGTGAGCACGTCTTGGAGGAGAAGATCCTACAGACAGTTATCCCCGCTGGAAAGCATGCCCACCTGCCTCAAGGCCTGTGGCACAATCTAGCCGGTGCGGAGATCAGCATTGAATAGGTGAAAGGAAAAGGTTCGGGGCTTGGCCCCGAACCTTTTTCGAAACTTCCTAGCTTCTAACCGCTTGCTATACCGTTGTCTTCACAAGACTCCAAAGCCGTCCTCCGTGGGACCATACCTGCACTGGCGGAACTGGCGGAAGAGCATCACCGTAAGGTCCTCAATTGGTCAATGGCGAACGCCGTGCCCGAAGCACCGCCCCGGCCGACCGCGATGTAGTACGACATGGCCAACAAACCCAAAGGGCACCACTGCTATCGTCCCGCTAAACTACCAGAGGAAACCCGCAATGCCTCTTGGGCCATGCCGAAACGGCTATGCCGAAACGGCTATGCCGTCGGTCAGTTCAGCTAGGGAAAGCAGATTGTGACCAACCTCGAAATCGTTCATGAGTCGTGGCGACTTCATTATCCGTGCTTTTTCCGGGTGCGCATTGGTTCCCAAGACAGCTGGCGGTTCTCATTGCGCTGGCCTTTGTGCTTGGCGCCCCAGCAACCGAATTGTACAGTCGTAGATGCTGTAAAAGAGTGAACACCCCCTTTGCGAGGACGTTTACCCCCATGGGCGAAAAATCGTGTTGTAACTACGTGTTATTAACCGGAAACTCAGACACGAATGCGCCTCGACATTGCCCCGCCTTCGATCCTGGCCTCTACGAACAACAGAGAACACAGAGGCTAACCCATGTTAGGACTCTTTTTTTTTTTTTTTTTGTAAAAAATGGTGTCCGTTACCGAACACATTTCCGTTAACCATATGCATAACCGACGTTACCGATGCTTCTACCAAACCTAACCCCAAAGCAAACTCAAAAACTGCAATACCCCCTAACAAAGCGTTTCAAAGCTCGAGCACAACTACAGCTTCATTGTGACCCGAGTGTGGAAAAACATTCCCAAGCATGGCAAGGGACCCTAGGCAATCTAGGGTCCCTTGACCAGCAGGGTGAATGACTTTGACGTTCTATTCAGCGTTCTTCACCAACGATCGTTCGCAATGGGCTCTTGCCATCACGGACGGGGGGAGATACTACCGAATCTAAGATACCCAACAGAACTGTCTTTCACATCGGAACAAGACTGCGTTGTTGGAGCGCCTATGAGCTGATACGCCTCATCCCCTCTATCCAGATTTTCTTAGTCACGGAGAGTTGAAACTCGTCATCATCAATTGTGATGGTAAGAACGGCATTGAAATGGCGGTTCGCCTGCTTGTCTCGCAACGATTCCAAAATAAGATCTCCGATGTCAATTGCCACGCGCCCCTCGAAAAAGTCCAACAGGATTTGGCCATCAACAATCGGATATGTTGAGCTGGCTTTAAACACAGAAAAGTCGTCATGGCCTACGATTTCAAGCGTCACTTCAGCCATGTGCCTACCTATGTAGGCGTTCACATCATTGAATCCATCAGTAAGGATTACGACCAACGGCTTATGTGCGTACACTAGCTGATCGCTATCCTCTTCATGAAGCCTGTGGCTTTGTACGCGCACTCGCAATACTGCTAT
>SLOZ01000095.1 GCA_007132255.1 Limnochordia bacterium
AACAGGAACGTCGAAATCCCGTTCGCGGGGATTTCTGTGGCCACGTCTGCCCAAAATCGGTCTTCGAGTACCGTTTTGGAGTGGACACCTTACAGGCCTTTTGCATAGTCGTGTTTCAGCGCCCAACGTTGACTGTTTCGCTCGGGGAAATGCCTGCTACGCGGCATTTCGTACTCGGTTGTAAACCACGCTTTGTTCTCTATGAAACAGGTCTGCTAGCACAGCGCAGCATGCAGGAATTGGCGGTCTGGACTTCGAAATCATATATCAATGAAAGTAGGTGAGCACTATGGACCGCAAAATGGTTCTATTCTTCTTTTCAGGAACCGGCAACACCTGGTGGTGTGCAAAGACGTTCGAACGGGCCGCAGCTGAACACAATCTGCAAGTAGAGTGCGTATCCTTGGAAGCCCTCACGAAACCTGCGACTGAGAAACTATTGGCAGCTGCCGACTTAATGGGTTTAGCTTACCCTATCTACGGCTCCGATGCGCCCGAGCCAGTTCACAAGTTCGTGAACTCATTGGCGGATCTAGAAACAAGAACAACAGCCAAAGCTCTTGTGTTTTGCACTCAATATCTGTGGTCCGGCGATGGTGCCGCCGTGGGAGCCGCGCTGCTAGAGTCTGTGGGCTTCCACGTTCCGTGGACCCAGCATATTCTGATGCCCAACAATGTCTGCCTTCCCATCCACCCCAAGCTGCCGTTCACCAATGATAAACAGCGTCTGGCCAATACCTTGAAGCGAGCCACGAAGAAACTCGAACGGTTAGCGCTGCGGGTCAGCCAAGACCGCCCACTGCGCCATGGCCGTTCCTTCTGGGCACGGCAACTAGGCTGCATCCAACGGGTACCTTACCGCCGCATGCAGCCCAAACTCCGGACCTTACTGGCTATCGATGATACCGCCTGCACGGGCTGTGGACTCTGTGTCGAGCTCTGCCCAACTGCCAATATCCACAACAATGCATCGGATCAGCTTATCATGGGTGACCACTGTGCCCTGTGTCTGCGCTGCTATAACTTCTGTCCTGTATCCGCCGTTACCGCCGTTGGCCGGCATCATGAAACACGGCGCGGAATCCCTTACCGCGGACCGTCCTCCGATTTCGATCCTCGGCTTCTGCGCTGCAGTGCCGGTGAGCAAGGGGCGCGCCCAACCCGTGAACAGACGCTATCCTGAAACAAAGGGTTTCGGCCTGCCACATGCATTCTTTCGGCCACCTAGGTTCGATCTGAAGCTTAACGGCAGCCATCCGCTCCGGCTGCCGGCTGCACTTGGCTGTTAGCCCTGCTTGAGAAATGTACCGTCATCCAATTGGGCAAAGGCCTGCTTAAGTTCTTCCTGTGTGTTCATGACAATCGGGCCACCCCAAGCGATGGGCTCCTTCAGCGGCATTCCAGCACAGAGCAGCATGCGCAGACCGTTGGCTCCGGCGCGGACCTGAATACCACCGCTGCCTTCCCAAAGAACAGCATCTCCTTGACCATGCTCATCGCTGTCGTCTGGGGCGAACGTGCCACTGCCGGTAAAAACATAGGCAAATACCGTCGCTCCGTCCTGCGGTTCCCAGGCGAAATCCCGGTTGGGCTGCAGATCAATATCTAGGAACGTAGGCTTGATCGTAATCCCCTCGACGGGGCCCTGCCTCCCAGCGTAGTCTCCAGCCAAGATTTTCACGGTCCGACCCGGTTCTTCGACAGCTGCAATTTCTTTCTCTGTCAGATCCCGATACACGGGGTCAATCATTTTTTTGTCGCGCGGCAGATTAACCCATAACTGCAAACCCAACATGTGCTCGCTGGGTTTGGGCATTTCTTGATGGATAATGCCGTTCCCGGCGGTCATCCATTGACAGCTGCCAGAGGTTATCTCGCCTTTGTTGCCGAGGCTATCGCCATGCTCCACCAAACCAGATATCAGGTAGGTAACCGTCTCGATACCCCGGTGGGGATGCCAAGGAAAACCGGCCACATAATCCTGCGGATCCTTGGAATCAAAGGCATCCAACATCAAGAACGGATCCAACTCCTCCGTCAGTTGGTTGGCAAAGACACGCCGCAGCTTTACGCCTGCACCATCCTGCGTATTACGGCCCCGGATCACTCTGCGCACAGTTCGCATGCTCTCCACTCCCTTATGCTAGGTATGGCTATACGTTCCACGCATAATCGAGCAATACCTTCCTGACCCATCAAAGCCCCTCATGATCCGCAGCGGCGAACTGTAACGCCACTCTGCTGAGTGCACTTATCGCGAGCGCCGCCACTGCGATTGCATGTGAATGGCATCGAGATCGGCTGTATCCAGCACAGCTTCCCAAATATACGTCTGCGGCCAAGTGCGGAAGAGCGGCTGCACAGCATACAGGAGCCACAAGGACACCTTATTGGTTCGCGGCTGCCAGCCGTGACTCGGTGTCATCAACACGTTAACGTTGTGGCCGCTGCGTTGAAACGAGTACACGCCGCCCACGGTGCCAAACCCAGTGCTGCCATGGATTTTGAAGGTTCCGTTGACCATCACACCGTCGCGCAAATCCACGACATTGGGCAATGGCGGTTCAAAGTCCAGAACCATAGCGCCATGGCTAACTCGCATCTGGCTGATTTCTGTGTACCCAAAGTTATCCACCAACACGAACTGCACGGATTCGCTCTCCTCGGGTTCGCCGCTTAGCAGCGGCAGGACGCCATCGTGGGCCGGGTTTAACTTGACGATCAATGGATCCGGCGAATATCGCAGGAAGTACATGCGCTGCAAGTCCATCGGAATCGGCAGACTACCCAGTTCCACGGGTTCCCCAGCTATTTCCAGTTCGGCCATCGTTCCCGAGCGACGAACGAAATAGAAGTCGTCCAAAACCACCAGCGGAAGCGATGTCGGTTCACTCACCGCATCACCCATGGGTGCCAGCAGGGGGAAAGGTCTTCGTGTCCGCGAACTGGTTTCCTGAATCCGCACCGTGATGTCCCGGCCCAAGATATCCTCAAAGGCAAAAAACGTAGCGACACCCGCTGCAGTGATCTCCAGATAGGCATCAGTCAAGGGCCTTTCCAGCATCTGGTGCAGTCCCGAGCCGGCAATTTCATATGTAGAGGGCTCCAATCGCAAACCAGGCTGGTGATAGACATCGACATAGTCATCGATTCGCCAGGCCACAACCAACAAGCCATAGCCCTGCTGCGGATCGGCCACAACCTGTGGTTCCAGCCCTACATACAGACTATCGTTGTGGTCCTCAAAGTTGATCAGCAGCAGCCGGTCTAAGGGTTGGACCGCTGCGCTAACTGGTGCTACGACATATCCAGATGGCACCTCTTGATACACTGCAGGATCGTGAGCCGCGGGCTCGAGCGCTTGCGGTTTAAGCCCGTTCAGAGAATGCATGGAGATCAAGACTGCCAGCAATACCCAAATGCCCACAATGACGCTGCGGCGCCAAACGCGCCTAACCCTCTGTTCTCCACTTGCTTCTGTTCTGGTCATGCTCCAGCGCCTTCTTTCTTCAGCTAGCGGCCCACAGGTCCACTTAGCAGTGCAACCTCGACAGCCTTGAGAATGACAAGGCTGCTGATCGTAGCCCCTGAGACGGTATCCACTTCCAGCGACTGCTGCCCTAAGATCCGTTCCACCACTTGCTCACCATCGTACCCGCGCCCATGTTCATGCTGCAGAATCGTGATGTCATCTAGATGCCCATCGGCCACGGATACCCGCACGGAGGCCATGACCGGGCGCTGACCGAACTCACCAAGATACGTTCCATCGGCCAGACCGGCCACATTCACTGGTCGAATGACCAAGTTTTCCAACATGTCATCCACCGAGCGGTTCATCTCTAAAAACACAAAAACACCAAACGAAACCACACCCAATACAAACACCATAGCACCAATCAAAAGTACCAGTCGCAGACGCATATTCACCCTTCTTTCTTCACATAGAGTTCAACCACAAAGGCCACATTCGCTCGCACCTGCGCTACCAACTCAGCGGCTGCCATGGGTCGCTTACCAGAAAAGTAAAGAACCAGCAAGCCATGTACCATAGTCACTAACACATCGGCCATAGTTCGGATAGCATCCGGAGACCCTTCTTGGCCGGTCTCCAGTTCATGGAGTTGTTCCCAGAGAATCGACCGCAGCGCCGTGTCCGCCATTCGTTCCCGCAGATCATCAGGAATTTCGCCGATGGGATGGGCAAACAAGAACGTGTACACATTGGGACGTTCAAGGAAGAATGCCGCGTGGGCCGTGAACATCTCCCGCAGCAGATCACCAGCTGAGAATTGCTCCTTAAGGCAATCGTGCTGCGCTTTCAAGTATGCTGCTAGGTCGTCGCGATATTCAAGACTGACATGCCAAAGCAAATGGTTAAAGTCTCGATAATAGTTATAGATTGTGGCATAGGAGTACCCGGCCACTTTCCCTACTGTCCGGGCGCTCAGCGCCTCCGGACCATCCTGCTCTAGAACCGTCTTGACGGCATCCATGAAGTAGCGCTGTGTTCGCTTCTTCTGTATGGCTTTCAACAGCAAAACCTCCCAAATCCGCCCCTACAAGCCGGCGCCCCCAAAGAGCAGCAACGGGCTGCGGTCGAGCTCGTAGTACCTCGGAGCAGGGATTTCCCCGAGCTAACTCCTAGTTTTGGACGTCGGAACAAGTCTAGGAACAACTCTCCATGGCGGCGGCCAGTGATTGGATCGACCCTCGGTCCAGGGCGTCCTGGTCTTGGGTCACCTTAGCTAACTTCTTTACGATCATGCGATGGAGAAAGCTCATGCGCTGCAGATTGTAGCGGTAACCTAACGTATTCACCCATTGCGCATGCTCCAGCAGAGCCGTGGGAAACGCTGCCTGCCACTGGGCAGCAGCTTCATCACCCTGTCGACCCGAGCAAATGTACAAGCCCAGAGGTTTCTGCAGCAGCTGCTGGGAGTGTGTTTCGCAGTACGACTTGTTCGCCTTCTGAATCTGCCCCATGTAAATGGAACCGCCAAGGATAATCCGGTCATAGTCACCGGGATCGGGCTGCTCTTTTGCCAAGTTGATCACATCCACCTCACCTACAAGCTGCGCGGCCAGCTGCTTAGCACATTCTTCAGCCGTGCCATAGGTACTGGTAAACCCTATTAACGTTCGCATCAATCCCACCCTCTCTAACACTGTTCATAGTATTAACAGTGTTAATATACACGGAATGCGAACCCGTGTCAAGATGGATTGCGAAATATTTGTCAAAAAAGATTGGGCACAAAAACGGACCTCTGCAGTGGATCTTGCAGAAGTCCGTTAAGGCGCTTCACTATTTAGAAACTGTGCGGGTTAGCGGCTTTTCCGCTACAACCGCCAAGCTCACTCCGTCAGGTGTTACTGGTGCTCCCGCCACATCCCCGAACCATTCTTTGATGACAAAACCAGCTGGCTGCAAAAATGACAGCAGCGTTTCTTTTGTGAACATGCGCTCCCATACCCGATACACAGTGGATGCTTCGTCTTCTGTAAACACCGTAGTTTGGTCCAAGTACACATCGCACTGCGGATAATGAAATGTCTCACTCAAATATAAGTGGGGTTGACCGCTCCAAAACCCATATTGCTCAACTCCCCACGTCTTGGGCAGCTCGTCGGGACTGCGAAAGCGTGGTGTCCAGACATCCAAAACCCAGATTCCACCGGGTCGCAGGGCCTGGAATACGTTGGCTGCCAAACGGTGGCGCTCGTCGTCTGTTAAAGCGCCAAAATCGCAGTAAATCAACAGCGCCGCATTGAATGCGGCTTCCAGATCCAACTGCAAATAGTTGCTCAGTTGGTATTGGATGTTCAAACCAGCAGCTTCCGCCTGCTTCTTCCCGTATGCAATGGACGTGGGCGACATGTCTACTCCTGTCAGTTGATGACCTAGCCTGGCTAGGCGCTGGCAGTACAGTCCCGGGCCACAGCCAAGATCCAGGATGTCGCTGGCTTCTGGCAGAATACTCTCATGCAGCCAATGAACAGATGCATCAACAAACGAGTGCTTGCGACTGGCAGCATCCCATTCTGGATGGATGTGCGCCTGGAGCATTTGCTGGCTGATATGCGGATCGTCCCAGATATTGGCCCTGCTCCGTTCAAAAAGCGGTGGTTTCTTGCTTCGTTCCAAGATCTCGGCAATGCTCATACTATCCCTCCCCAAACTATGTCTTCACCTCTGGATCTACTCGCCCGCCGACGACTGTGACAGGACGTTTACCTCGATTCGCAACCGTTGGCCCGTCCGCACCACACAGCTGGGCTTGCTGATCTTGCCATCCACCAGAACATGGCCTTGCCGAATCCAGTTCTGAATGGTGCTGCGGTTAATGCCGTCCAAACGGCTGGCGAGAAGGCGGTCCAAGCGGTACTTTCCTTCAACCTTCGTCAGCTGGATGTCCACAGGGCCCTCCTGAATGCTAATCAGGTTCGCCAGAGCCTCGTCGTCTACCGCTGCAGCGGAGTCACCATTGTGAGTGACGCTCGATGCATCGCACCGATAGGCATTCCCAACACGGAGATTCCACGTATGGTCCTTGGGACACTTATAGATGGCATAGCAGTGTATCGTCTTACCGTTCGCGTTATTGCGACGTTTACCGGAATCATGAAACTCGGTCTGTCTGCCGCATTGGGGGCAGTATCGTTGAATCTGATTGGTTTTGCTGCTTTGTAGAATCCACTGCAAACAGGTTTCCTGCATCGTTCCTCACCTTTTTGGTTAGGAACGTTCAAAAGCACCGAAGCTGCCAGCGGTTTCACCCGTCAAGCACTCGGTGGAGACAACGAATAGAGAGGAGTCTGCTTCGGCACGCCATCCATAGGCAGCTGAACACGCAATCGGTGCAGGCGTTTCCAACCTGCCGGCGCTCTGTGATTCAGCTGCCAAACCGACTGAGCTCCTTCTCATTATGAGCCATACGTCAATGAACGTTCCTGTGATGGTTGGTCGCGAAGGGCGCGCAAAATCCTCAACATTCCAGTTCGTTGGGCACACCTAAAGCGCCGATGAACATCGACTTGTTTGTGTGTGGGAACTGAGTCTGTCAAGGGGTACGATTCCCTTTTTGGATAATACCATCACAGGTTAGCTGGCATAGAGTTCGATCTCTCCTTCACAATTGCCTCATGTCTACTATAATGGGTCAGCGGTGGGCTGTCAACGGGGATTTCTTCGGCCTCCAGCCATCGAGTTCCAAAGCAACTGCTCTTAGCCTCGA
>SLOZ01000188.1 GCA_007132255.1 Limnochordia bacterium
CAGAGTTTTGGAGTGGATACCTAGATGCTGCATTGTCATTTGCCCAATCGAAAAACCCTGCAGAGCCATCATTAGGCCCTCTGCAGGGTTTTCATACTTCACGAGCAAAAATCCCTTGATGAACTTAAACCGGGAAAATCCCATCCTTGACCATTTGGTCAAGAGCATTGCCATCATACGTTAGCGGCAGATCAATGCGGGAGCGCTGGCGAGCTGATTCCCACGCAGCAAACATTGGCTCACTGGCCAGCAGTGCGTTGGCACCACACAGCTCCGACGTTGTGTCGTAGAGGATTGCCTGGACGACATCGGCGATGGCTCGCTCAATGTACCCAGGGCCGTGGCAGTGTTCGGACCCGCAATCAATGTCCTGCCAAGTATCCTCGCCAACAGTCTTGAGCTGCAGTACAGATCCTCCCCAATTCGGACCGATGGCAATCTCGCCTTTACTGCCAATTATTCGGTGATGGCAGGCTACAAAATCTTTCCCCGGACCCGTTGCCATTAAACCATGAACGCCATTCTCATACTGCCACATGGCCAAAGCTTGGTTTTCATTGTGCACATCGAATACAAGGTTTTTTCCCGTGTAATGAACCTGAGCCAAAACCCACTTCACGGGCACATGATCATTTAAATAGCTTGCCATATCCCAATTGTGTGACCCATAGTCATAGTTGTCGCCGGCACCCCACTGAATCTGCTGCAGTTCGCCAATACGGCCACTGTCAAGAATAGCCTTGGCCTGTCGGAACGGAGCGCCAAAGCGGCGTTGGTGGTTGAACGTAAGCTTGACCTTGGCGCGCTCTGCTGCTGCGACCATCGTCTTGCATTCTCCCCAAGTGAACGCCATCGGCTTTTCGCAGTGAATGGCCTTCACACCTGCGGCAATGGTGTCTAGAACGATCTGGCAGTGTGTGTGTGGCCATGTGCTGATACTGACCAAATCCAGCTTCTCTTTCGTCAGCATGGCGTGATAGTCCGAGTATGTATTGGGTACTCCATACATGTCGGAAAAACGCTTCACCCGTTCACCTTGGAGATCGCAGCAGGCCACCATCTCAACCTGGTCGGCTAACAACTGATAGCCTTTGGCATGCTGATGATTCATCCCATAGCCCAACGGTCCGGGGCTCCGTTCGTCCCCTGTTCCGATAAAACCAACACGCAATTTAGCCATCTAAACGCCTCCTGTTTAAGTTTCGTCCAGTGCCTCCCGCGATAAGGCTATCTGTAATCGCCGTTACAAGCAGCGCAGCACGGAGAATTTAGGAAAAGCGAAGTGGTTAAGAACCCTGTGGGCAGGCAGGAACAACCTGTTTGCTGCCAAGCAGTCCACTGGCACCAGCGGCCTCCGCTTAACGCGGGATTACGGTAATGTTTCGGGTCTGCGGAAAAAATTCCTCCTCCCGAACCACGAAATCACCGTTGACCACAAAATCACCGTTGACAAGGAGCCCATGATGTTTAGAAGCAGCTCCGAGATCGCCTGCAGCCTGGACCGATGCCCGAGGCTTTTTGGAGTTGGCATTGTGGCATGTGAAAGTCATCTCGGAATACCGTGTCGGACCATGGAGTATCCAGGATCGTTGAGCAGCACTACACATTGAGCCAGCACAGCACGGACGAGCCAAAGCGACGAGCAGTTGCACCCGAAGCGACCGTTTTCATGAAAGAACGTCCGCGAGTCGTTCAGGCAGGAAAACACGACAAACGTATCTAACTTCATAATTGGAGCGAAGGATAACCTCGACAAGAATCGTACTTTGGCTGTGCACTGGGCAATATTCCTGTGCCGCAGCGCAGGCAAAACCTGGGGTAAACGAAGTTCCTGTGCGTGTCGGCTCCTGAGGAGGTGTCTAGCAGACCGGTTTCATAGAGAGCACTGCGTGGTTAACGACTGAGCTAGACACGCCTTTCAACAGGCGTTTCTCCGAGCTGAACTGCCAGCTTGGGGCGTTGGCAAGCGGCTGTGAAACAGGTCTGCTAGCAGTGTGGCTTCAAAAATACGGGCAGAGTTTGCTCGAGCGAAGGGTGATGGCTGAGCATGAACAACGAATCTGAAGGGCCCAATGTCCAATCCCAACCCATGGAGATAACGTGGCTTGGGCATTCCTGTTTCAAGATCACATGGAACTCGTACAGCGTTGTGTTGGATCCCTATGATCCTCGTCCAGGCCTACCGTCACTGCACGTACAGGCCCACAAAGTTCTAACGAGCCACAGTCACGCCGATCACAACTATGTTCAAGCTGTGGAGATGTTGCCGACGATGGGCGAATGCCCATTTGGGATTACAGCGTTTCCGTCCTACCATGACAAAGCCCAAGGCGCAGACCGAGGACCGAATACAATCCATCGCATTGAAGTGGGCGGTTTGACGGTGCTCCATTTGGGAGATCTTGGGCATCCACTGGATTGTGAACTAAGAGAGCAACTGAGAGCTATCGATGCGCTGCTGGTTCCTGTGGGCGGCTATTACACCATCGACGCTGCTGAAGCCAGAGATGTGTGTGAACAGCTGCGGCCTCGGGTCGTGATTCCTATGCACTTCAAGGTTGCTGCAGACCAACCCATTGGTCCGCTGGAGGACTTCCTTGACGTCATGCAGGGCTACGAAATCCAGTACTACGATGGTCGTACAGTACACCTGACACCAGATACACCCAGTCATGTGGCCGTTTTGAACCGAACATTCACTTGAAGCCATGGTTGGGATCCAGCGGAGGATGGCGGTTCCGCAGATTGCCGGGGCCCATGAGATTATGGGATTGCTGAGATCCGTGGCCGGTAGCCAATGGTGGGCTTGGGGCGATCCATGGCGTAAATGGGACTGCTCAGAACCATCGCTGCAAGATCATTGCCATCGCTTGGCAGGCGCCGGGCAGATGACAGGCTTGACAAAAACATGACGCAAAGGACCGCCATTTGGCGGTCCTTTGTCATTGCTATAGAAATCGGTGATCCGGATCCGTGGGCAATGTCTGCAGGATCAAGGTCTGCACGATCAAGGAACTTAGGAGTCATCCCAAAACCCTGCTCCGAGAGGGACATGGGGTAGATGTGGTCGCGGAAATTCGAGCTAATGGGAGTTCGCACTTCCTGTCTGGCGGCTCCACTTTTAAAGTGGACTCCTGGAACTCCAAGCATCAAGCATCAAGCATCAAGCATCAAGCATCAAGCGTCTAATGAAAACGGAACAGCTGTTAAGTCCTGCGGGTCACTGCTGGTACCGATGAGCGCTACGTACTCCACAGCTTCTAGATTCCACGCATCGCGAGCTTCGTCAAAATAGGCGAGCTTCTGGAAAGGACACATGATTTCTACATCCTGGAAGCTACCAGGTTCGAGGGAAATTTTGGAAAATCCCTTGAGCGCCTTTTCCGGCTGCTCCATCTTTGAGTTCGGGAAGGCCACATACAGCTGGACGACCTCGGCACCTGCCCGGTTGCCGCTGTTTGTGACACGACAGGTGGCAACGATCCGGTTTTTTTCCACACGTACGTCGTGTTGACTGAGCTCAAAGTGGGTATAACTTAAACCGTGGCCATACGGATACATGGGTTGGATGCCCTCCCTGTCCAGTTTCTTGTAGCCATGATAGTAGTCATACCACTGTTCCGTCGTATCCCAGTTTACCTGGGGTAGATGTGTTTCTTCAAAGGGTGTCACGAATGGCAGCTTACCGCTGGGATTGACGTCTCCCACGAGAATATTGGCCAGAGCCGTCCCACCTTCTTGACCGGGATAATAGGCCATAACAATGGCAGGGACCAGGGTATCCCACGGTGTAGTCATGATCATGTTACCGCCCATCATGACCACGGCACAATGACCATTCAAAGGAGCGATTTGTTGAATCAGTTGTATTTCTTCGCTGTGAAGACCCAAGGAGTGGATCCGGTCGCCTCCGATGGAATGAGCATAGTTGTCCAGCTGTTCGCTGGAGACGTATTCGCCTTCATCGCTGTGGTCATAGCCCACGACGAACAGGACGGCATCGGCCTGTTCAGCGGCGAGCTGAGCCGCTTCGATATCACTACCGTCGTAATACTGGATGTCTGTGGTTGGTAATCGCTGTTTGAGACCAGCCAGAGGCGTGACAACATGGTGTGGAAAAACCCGGCTGGAACCATGGTCACCGATGTTTTCTTTGGCAGCAAGTTTCCCAATGACAGCAAGCGTTCGCAGATCGTCGCTGAATGGTAAGATTTGATTATTGTTCTTCATAAGCGTGATGCTTTCTTCCGCCGCTTGCTGAGCCAATGCTTTGTGTTCAGGACCGCCGATCAAGTCTTCCGGGTATTCCATGGTATCGGGGGCTTCGGTAAAGGCTAAGAGTGTGCGGATGATTCGTCGCACCGCCTCATCGACAGTAGTCTCTGCCACAGAACCATCACGAACTGCTGCCACCAGCTTATCACCGAAAAACTGTGTGGCACACATCTCGATATCCATGCCGCCGTTGGCTGCAGCCACTGTGTCTTTGATTCCCCAGATAAAGTCACTAATAACAAACCCGTCAAAGCCCCACTGGGTTTTGAGAACATCATTGAGAAGATACGGATGATGACCGCAATGAACACCTTTATAAAGGTTGTAGGCAGACATGACGCTTGCCGCGCCTGCATCGATGCAGTCCTTAAAATGCGGCAGAAAGACTTCTCTTTCTGTGCGTTTGGTGCAGTCAATGCTGACCTTGAATCGAGAAATCTCCATGCTGTTGAACGCGTAGTGTTTCACACAAGCGATGACGTTGTGTTTTTGAATGCCACGGACGAGACTAGCACCCATTGCTCCCATGTGGTGTGGATCCTCACCATAGACTTCTTGGCTGCGACCCCAACCCGGATTGTACGGGACGTTGACACAGACGCCGCCGAAGAGGTTGCCGCCGTAAGCACGAATTTCTTTGGCTATAGCTTCGCCAATGGCAACTTCAAGCTCTGTGTTGAATGTGGCCCCACGGGCCATGGTTACGGGAAAACAAGTGCTGCCGTGTCCACATACGACGCCGCGCGGACCATCACAGAACTTCATCGGTGGGATGCCTAAACGGCTGTTGCCACCGGCAGGGTAAGGGTACCAGTTGTAGTGGCGATCGGGATTCTGGGCATCGGTGATCAGTTCTTCAAGACTCACCTTACCGCCCATAAGATCGACCTTCTCCTCAAGACTCATCTGTTGCACCAAAGAACGAGCGCTCTCGTCAAACTCCATTCGGTATGTTTTGGATAGCGGTGTGCTCATAATATACTCCTCTCGATTGGGCCCGTGTGACACCAGGGTTCTAAATTCGAATCATAGCGATTTCCTTGATTTTAACATTTTTTCTCGGTTTTTGCCACTTGCTGTTCACGATGTATAGCGCGGAGAATCGCCATGGCCTCTAAGCTGGGCGTGGGTGTCCGTATTCTAACGGGGCGGCGCTTGACATCTATGGACAGAGAAAGTGCAGCGGCGGTCGGAGAAGGATATTTTCGTCTGCCAGCCGAATTTAAAAAACGAAGTGATCGATGGTTTTGCGGTCATCTGAAGGCCGTCTGCTGTTGCTGGTAGAACATAGTCATTTGATAGGCGGGCACTAGTCTGAACGAAGCGGAGGCGGGAGCCTCATGGTGCCTTCCGAAGGGCGAAGGCTAAGCAAACAGCTGAAGGACCAGTTCTGTTTCTCGGGTCACAGTGTGCTGCGGGCACATCGCCCATGTTTGGAGGGGATTGAAACCATGACAGAGACGAATCAAGACTGCAAGGAACGCTACGAGTTCAAAGGGTGGATGGATCGGCTGCCAATGCCCGGCGCCTGCTTGACGCCAGTGAAAGGCGGATCTGGTGCTGCCCGATTCGGGACTGGATTCTACACAATCCAAGAAGTCAACGAGGCGTTCGTCCAAATGACAGGCCGTGATCGCCATGAACTCATAGGGTTGGGTTTTGAGGAAGTTGTTACTGTGTCTGACAAAGAATGGCAGCAGCTCTTGGATGTCTTGGAGATCGGCATGGGCGCCCCGAAACGAGACCAACTGCAGTTTTACTGCGAATCTTTGCGTATCTGGTGCGAGATTGTGGTTTTCCCCCTAGGAGAAGACTGTCTTGGAATGATTCTGCAGGATGTTACGGAACGTCGGGAGGCCGAGCGGCAGTTGCAGCAGTCGTTGGACCATGCCAGAGCGTTGTTCAATGTTTCGCGAGATGGGCTTGTCATCATTGGACAGGATCATCGCGTTATTGATGCTAACGCCAGTTTTTGTAAAATGCTTGGCTACTCGTTGACGGAGCTTCGTGAGCTGCACACTTGGGATTGGGAGGTTAATTTCTCCGAGGAGCGCATTCGTGCCGAGTTCGCTGATTTGGCGACTGTCGATCGCTTGTTTGAGAGCCACCACCGCCGGAAGGATGGCAGTATCTACCCAGTGGAATTGTCAACCTCGGGAGTTGCTATCGGTGATGAACCGGTCCTCATTGCTGTGTGTCGCGATATCTCTGAACGCAAGGAACGGGAGATGCTTCTGGAATACCTCAGCTATCACGATGCGTTGACAGGCTTGTATAATCGGATGTTCTTCAATGACACGTTAGCGAAACTGCGGAACATGGATGTATTCCCGCTGACACTCCTTATGGTGGACTTGGACCATTTGAGCCAGATTAACAATGAGTTTGGTCACGCTGCGGGCGATGCGCACCTTAGAACCGCTGCCAATCTTCTGCGTCGCTGTCTGCGTCGCGATGACCTTGTGGCAAGAGTTGGTGGCGATGAATTTGCTGTGATTATGCCGAAAACTACCTTCGATGAAGCCGAGCGGGTCCTCGTTAGAATTGAGGCGGAATGCCGGCGATTCAATGCGGCTGAACCCTTGAACCCTCTGATGATGTCCTTAGGGTGTTCTACGGCAGAAGAAAGAAGCCAGCCTTTGGAGACGGTTCTCCACCATGCAGATATGGAGATGTACCAGGCGAAGCGCAGCCGCCGTGGTTAGGAACTTGTGGCCTGCACGACCTAAGATGAAGGCTGTCCGCTTTGGCCTGGGAGCCGACTCTGGTTATGGCAAGATGCTGGAATAAATCTGAAATGAGTCATAGACCCCATGCCTGAAGGCAAGGGCTTGAAAAAGAGCCCCGCTATGACCCGCCTAAGCCTTAACAGGCTGCGTTATCCCGGTCATGATACCCTGGAGTGCTTCTCCAGCTCCAGGCTCTATCGTCCAGTATTAAACAGCAAG
>SLOZ01000154.1 GCA_007132255.1 Limnochordia bacterium
ACGACGATGAAGTGGTGCGCGCCTTTGCGCCCGCGTGCAGGGGGTCTTTGTATTGGTTCAGCCGCCGCCAGGAAGTGGCTCAAGGCGCCTGGCTCAGGGGCACTGAACTCATGTATACTGACGAGTCCGGTAGGATAGAGGTTGTGGGCCAGCGCAGTGACATTCCGCTGGCAGGTGACCACAATGTCGAGAATGTCTTAGCGGCCATAGTGGTGGCCCGGCAGGGTGGAGCTTCGTGGGATGGCATTCGCCGCGGAATCCGAGAGTTTGTGGCGGTTCCGCATCGTCTGGAGTGGGTGGCCGATGTGGCAGACGTGTCGTTCTACAATGATTCCATCGCCACATCACCGGCTAGATCTATGGCCGGGGCTGCCAGCTTTCAGCGGCCGGTAATTCTGCTGGCGGGCGGCTACGATAAGCAGTTGAACTACGAGCAGTGGGCCCACTACCTGAAGGGAGCCATTAAAGGACTGGTGCTATTGGGGCAATCCGGGCCGCTTTTGGAATCCGCAGTGAAGCGAATCTGTGGTCCAGACCTGCCCTTCGCGATGGCTCGGGTACAGACGCTGGAGCAGGCATTGATGCAAGCGATATCTTGGGCAGCGGCCGGTGATGTCGTACTTCTATCGCCTGCCTGCGCCAGCTTTGATCAGTACAAGAACTATGAAGAGCGCGGTGAGCATTTTCGGAGATTGGTGAAGGCAATGGGGTCGCCAGCAGCTCTGCCTGCTGGCCCTAGGAGCGCTGGGGACCACGGCGAGCAGAATCGGATTTGACGGAAAAAGGAGTGTTTGAAGGTGAAAAGCCTGATACCGCCGCTGACGGATGCTAAAATAAAAGAGCTGCACATCGGTGATGAGGTCACCTTTTCCGGAACGATCTACACGGCCAGAGACGCTGCTCATCTGCGCATGATGGACGAACTGAAGCAGGGCAATGAACTGCCGTTTCCCGTCCAAGGAGCTGTGCTCTATTACGTGGGGCCATGTCCAGCTCCCCCTGGCTATGTGATCGGCTCTGCGGGACCCACTACAAGCAGCCGCATGGACCAGATGACGATACCCCTGTTGGAAGCTGGACTCAAAGGGATGATCGGCAAAGGTGGTCGCAGTCCTGACGTCATGGCTGCCATCGCTGCGAATACAGCCGTTTACTTCGCGGCTTTGGGTGGTGCTGGAGCGCTGATCGCACAGCGTATCAAGGCTGTGGAAATCGTGGCTTATCAAGACCTAGGCCCAGAAGCTGTGCATAAGCTCACTGTGGAGGATCTACCAGCGGTGGTAGCAGTTGACAGTCACGGAGGGAACCTCTATATTGAAGGACGAAGAACCTACGAGACGATTTAATTTGGAGGCGTTTAAATGGCGAGATATGATGGACGAGAGGCTAATGAGCTTCGTCCAGTAAAGATAACACGCAATTTCATCAAACACGCAGAAGGCTCCGTTTTAATTGAAGTGGGAGACACCAAAGTCATCTGCACTGCCACCGTGGAAGACAAAGTTCCACCATGGATGCGCGGGCAGGGGTCTGGCTGGATTACGGCAGAGTATTCGATGCTGCCTCGAGCCACCGAAACACGCAATATCCGGGAATCAGCCCGCGGCAAAATCGGCGGTCGTACGTATGAAATCCAACGCTTAATCGGCCGGGCGCTGCGATCCGTGGTGAACCTCAAGGCCCTCGGCGAACGTACCATTTGGGTGGATTGCGATGTTATCCAAGCCGATGGTGGCACGCGCACCAGTGCCATAACCGGAGCTTATGTGGCTCTCATGGATGCCATCAACGGGCTCCAAGTCAAAGAGCGCAGGAAAGAGTCACCGATCACTGATTTTCTAGCAGCGATCAGTGTTGGACTTGTGAACCATGAGCTTCTTCTGGATTTGAACTACGCCGAAGATTCCACGGCTCAGGTAGACTTCAATGTCGTTATGACAGGCAGTGGGCAGCTGGTGGAAGTGCAGGGAACAGCGGAAAAAGACCCATTCACCCGAGCCGAGATGGACACGATGATGGACTTGGCGGAGCACGGTATTGGCCAATTAGTGCGCATGCAGCGAGAGATCATGGCTGACGACTTGGCGTCACGGCTTGGAGGCAACTCGTGATGCTTCGCACATTGGTGATCGGTTCACGCAATACCCACAAAGTGGCGGAGATTCGCCAGATCCTTGCTGGTCTGCCGTTTCACGTTGTGTCGGTCTCTGAGTATCCGGATGTCCCTGATGTGGTGGAAGACGGCGCGACCTTTCGAGACAATGCCCTGAAGAAAGCGCGGGAAACAGCTGCAGCTGTCGGGCAGCTTACATTGGCCGATGATTCGGGGTTGGAGGTCGATGCACTGGATGGACGGCCCGGCGTGTACTCGGCTCGCTACGCTGGCGAGCCCAGTACTGACAGCAAAAACAACGCCAAGCTCTTAACGGAGCTGACGGGGGTGGCCGCAGAGCAGCGAACGGCGAGATTCCGCTGTGTCATGGCGTTGGTCGATCCCGATGGGGATGAAACTACCGTTGAAGGCATCTGCCATGGCTGCATTGGTCATGAACTCAAAGGCGAGCACGGTTTTGGTTATGACCCTTTGTTTGTTGTCGATGGCTATGACAGTACTATGGCACAGTTAGGACCTACTGTGAAAAACCGTATCAGCCACCGTGCCCGAGCACTTCAGGAGCTGAAAAATGTGCTGAACAAAATGGCGCAATCCAGTTGACACAAGGGGTTCCCTGTGTTAAGATTTAACTTGTCAGTCCGGCAGGCACTGAAAAAATGAATCGGGGCGTGGCGCAGTTTGGCTAGCGCGCCTGCCTTGGGAGCAGGAGGCCGGAGGTTCAAATCCTCTCGCCCCGACCATCTTTTACCACCGGATATGGACGCTAGCGGGTGTAGCTCAATGGTAGAGCACCGGCCTTCCAAGCCGGCTATGGGAGTTCGATCCTCCTCACCCGCTCCAATAAGCGGGCGCCTGTAGCTCAGGGGATAGAGCATCGGACTTCTAATCCGAGTGCCGCAGGTTCGATTCCTGCCAGGCGCGCCAATCGGATGATACGTGGTGGGTATAGCTCAGTAGGTTAGAGCGCCAGGTTGTGGCCCTGGAGGTCGCCGGTTCAAATCCGGTTACTCACCCCATTTTCATATATTGCAGTCGGCGGTTTCCGGCTGTTTTTTTGTACTCAGAGTTTGTAGTACCAGAGTGGGTTTCTTGCGTGCACACCAGTTGAGCCAAAGAGTCATAAAGGACCACAGACGTCGAGTTCTGGACAGAGACAGAGAGCGGAGGAAAGCGTATGCGTTTACCAGAGTTGAAGATCGGCAGTCTTGTCATACCTCGCCCCATTATTCAAGGCGGTATGGCTGTCAAAGTATCCACCGCCCGATTGGCTGCTGCGGTGGCCAATGAAGGTGGTGTGGGCATTATCGCTGGCACTGGGATGGCCTTGGACGAACTGCGCAGCGAGATCCGGCAAGCGCGGTCGTTGACCCAGGGCGTCATTGGGGTCAATGTACTCTACGCTGTGACTGAATTTGCAGATTTAGTCAAGGCCGCATTGTCAGAAGGAATTGACATGGTCTTTTCCGGTGCCGGATTTTCCCGGGATATGTTCACGTGGGGTCGTGAGTATAATACGCCGATCGTTCCCATTGTTTCTACAGCGAAGTTCGGTGTTTTGGCGCAAAAATTGGGTGCAGCAGCCGTGGTCGTCGAAGGCACTGAAGCAGGTGGACATCTCGGAACAGACCGTTCGATCAAAGCTATCCTGCCCGAAGTGAAGCAGGCGCTGCAGATTCCCGTCATTGCGGCCGGTGGAATCGTCGACGGCCACGATATCAAAGAGATGTTGGACTTAGGAGCTGACGGGGTCCAGATGGGAACGCGCTTCGCGGCCAGTGTCGAATCCAATGCGTCCAAACAATTCAAAGATTGGTATGTCCGATCCACAGGCGACGATGTCGTTCTCGT
This sequence comes from Limnochordia bacterium, assembly GCA_007132255.1. Classification (GTDB taxonomy): domain Bacteria; phylum Bacillota; class Limnochordia; order Darwinibacteriales; family B1SED10-159; genus SLOZ01. The sequence continues at coordinate 3,965 of SLOZ01000154.1, forward strand.
GGACAGCCCAGTCGGACTGCAGGGCCGAGGGTTAGCAAACGCCTTTTCCCGCTCTGTAGAAGGGGATAAAACAGTTCCCATTGCTAGGTGTAACAATTGCTTGAAGCGCTGTTCGCATAAATTTTGCATTCTAGATGCTCTCGCTAACGCTACGGAAGGCGGCGACTTTGAACGAGCCTTGGTCTTCTCTGGAGAAAAGATCGACAAGATCAAAAGCGTCCTGTCAGTTAAGGAAATTTTTGCCCAGTTGGATGCGGTGTTAGCCACCTATTGACTGGTCACAGACGGCAGCCAGTGATGGCTGCCGTTTTTACGTCAAACTTTCTCACACCTATTCGTTGACAAAAGCCTTAACAGCCATGTAAACTTAAAGAAACACATGTCGGGTTTTTTTTACGTCTGCTAGAAACCGGTTGCAGTTGCTAGAATGAAAGGGTGGGAGTATGAAGCGAAGCGTGTTCGTAGTGTTAGTGTTGTTGTTGCTCAGTTCTGCTGGAACATCGGCCGGGGACCCGGTGCTCCTAAACGTGGGCGGCGCTGTGGCGGAGCCGAGCCCCATGGCTATCAACGGCATGAATTATGGTAACTGGATGGTTCTCTATGACTTAGGGGACTACTACCATGAACTGAATATTCCCCTACTGCGGTTTCCAGCAGGAAACTACGGTGACGAGAATCTTCTCAACCATAGGGCCTTGGAGAGGTTTGTCCGGGCGGCCAGGTATCTGGACGCTGAGCCCATGGTGCAGCAGAACATCCTCCAGGGCAGTCCGGAAGAAGCAGCTCATTGGGTGCAGGTCTCGCTGGACGAAGGCTGGGGCATCCGCTATTGGTTTATTGGCAATGAACCGGACCTGTTCGCCACCAATCGTGCCCAACCCCATTGGACACCGGAATTTTATGCCAATACATTCCGCCAATATGCTGAGGCGATTAAGGCCGTGGATCCGGAGGCGAAGGTGATCGGGCCGGTGGTCACCGGAACTCCCAATGAAGTCTGGATTAAGACGTTTCTCAGTATCGCTGGGGATGTTGTCGATATTCTGGCTTGGCAGTGGTATCCCAGTGATGGGAGCATGGATCGCGAGGCTGCTTTGGCTACGGCCGTGGAAGTGCGGGACCATATGCGGATGTTTCGCCAATGGATGGCGGATCCTGCCGTTAATCCCTTAGGATACCAACGGGACATACCGCTGTTCCTCTCGGAATTCGGGTTGAGTTGGCGTACCGACCATGCCCGGCTTTTGACAGATATGACTGCAGCTCTTTGGCTGGCTGAAGCGTGGAGCGAGATGGTTCTGGAAGGCTTGGATTATGCTGCCTATTTCGCCCTGCAAGGTACCGGTGGTCACGGTCTTTTTGATGCTGGTTGGTTTCCAAGGCCAACCTATTTTGCAGCCTGGATGTTAGCCCGGATGGGCCCCGTATGGCATGAAGTCGAACACGGCGGCCACCGCCAGGATATGGTCATGTACGCAGCTCGGGATGAGGAGCAGTGGAGCATTTTGTTGGTTAACAAGCGCAGGCAAGCTGTGCAGGTTGCCGTACCTGCTGACACAGGAATTGTCCACCATTGGGTGGATGACGAGGAGCAGGAGGATCTGTGGTTTCGCCGGGCAGGTTCAGTTATCGATATACCAGCGTACTCCTTAAATTTGATAACGTTTCCAGCTGACTAAGTAGAATACTTTACATGACAAAGAAGGGAGAGAGGCTTTTTGAGATTTCCAAAGGACTTACAATGGGGAGCGGCTACAGCTTCGTACCAAATCGAAGGCGCAGTGAGCGCTGACGGTCGCAGTGAATCCATCTGGGATCGCTTTTCTCGAACACCCGGTAAGGTTCAAAACGGGGATACCGGGGATACGGCCTGTGATCACTACCATCGCTATGCTGAGGATGTTCAAGCTATGGCTGATTTGGGCATCAAGGCATATCGGTTTTCGTTGGCCTGGCCGCGGATCGTTCCTGACGGTAAGGGAAAACCTAATCCCAAGGGTTTAGATTTCTACCTGCGTTTGTTGGATGAACTCCAGACAAAGGGCATTGAACCCGTTCCTACCCTGTATCATTGGGATCTGCCGCAGAGTCTCGAGGATAATGGCGGTTGGGTGAATCGAGATACCGCTAAATATTTCCAGGATTATGCTGCGTACGTGTTTGACGAGTTAAAGGATAGAGTCGCTATGTGGATTACCCACAACGAGCCGTGGTGTGCTGCGTTCCTAGGCTACGGTTTCGGGGTACATGCGCCCGGTAAGCAGGACTTTCAGCAGGCCATAGCCGCTGCGCACCATCTGCTAGTATCACATGGATTGGCTGTGAAGGCCTTTGAAGACCTAGGCAGTCCAGGCCGTATCGGCATTACATTGAACCTAACTCCCCAGTATCCGGCATCGGATAGTTCGGAGGATCGGGCGGCTGTCAAACGCGGGGATGGATTTACCAATCGCTGGTTCTTGGACCCTGTTTTCAAGGGGACGTACCCAGACGATATCTACGAACTGTGGGAGGCGGCCGGGGTTGCACCGCCAGTTCAGGAAGACGACATGGCGATCATTAGTCGTCCGACCGATTTTCTTGGTGTTAACTATTATACCCGGGCCATCGTCGGCCATGGGAAGCTGCCGCTCCTGGAGATGGACACCAAACCGCCAGTCTATCCGGTTACCAAGATGGACTGGGAGATTTATCCAGACGGACTGTACCGTTTGTTGATGCGTCTGCATGAGGACTATGGCCCCATCCCGCTCTACGTGACGGAGAATGGTGCGTGCTTCGATGATACGATGGTTCAGGGACGCGTCCCTGACCAGGGGCGTACCCAGTATCTGCAGAGCCATTTTGACGCAGCACTGCGAGCTATCGAGCAAGGCGTGCCACTAAAAGGCTATTACGTGTGGTCGCTGTTGGACAACTTTGAGTGGGCTTTTGGTTATGATCGTCGCTTCGGCATTATTCACGTCGACTTTGCCACACAAAAACGCACTTGGAAAGACAGCGCCCGCTGGTATCAAAGTTTTCTAGCAGGACAGTCATAATTGCCGGTGGAAGACGTCTGATGGTTCTCAAGGAAGGGTGTGCACGATGCCGACCATATCCGATGTGGCGAAGCGGGCCAAGGTGTCAAAGGCCACTGTATCTCGCGTCGTTAATGGCATTCAGGTTCGGGAAGACTCACGACAGCGAGTACTCAAAGCCATCGCAGAGTTGGGTTACCGGCCCAATG
>SLOZ01000033.1 GCA_007132255.1 Limnochordia bacterium
CTACAGCGAGCTGGACAAGCCCTGGCCAGCCTCGAGCAAAGTGTGCAGATGGCTGTGCTGCCGGAAATGTTCTGCTGCCCTTATGAAATCCCTGCGTTTCCTCGTTATGCGGAAGCATCGCTGCAGGAGCCAGCTCTACAGTTCATGGCAGCGACAGCCAAGGAGCACAACCTATACTTGGTAGGCGGCTCTATCCCAGAAATGGATGGCGACTCCCTGTATAACACATGCTTCATCTGGAATCCTCTTGGTCAGCTGCTGGGCAAACACCGCAAAGTTCATCGCTTTGACGTGGATATTCCCGGTGGTGTAAGCGTGCAGGAGTCGCAGGTCGTGGCAGCAGGCCGAAATGGCACGGTCTTTCAGGTAGGTTCCTGGCGCATCGGCGTAGCGATCTGCTACGACATCCGCTTCCCTGAACTGATCCGCGCCTATGCAGATGCTGGTGTGGACGCGTTAATACTCCCGGCGGTATTCAACACCACAACCGGACCCGCCCACTGGCGGGATCTACTGCGTATGCGTGCCGTGGACTACCAGATGTATGTTGTTGGCGTATCCCCGGCCCGCAATCCTCAAGGCTCCTACCAAGCTTGGGGCCATTCCTTGGTGGCTGATCCCTGGGGAGATATTACTGCGGAAGCCGGTACCGGACAGGAAGTTCTCACCGTTGATCTGCATCGCCAACGGATCTCCGAGATCCGACGGCAACTGCCGCTTACACCCAGCCTGTGCCGACCGTATTCCACGGTGGAACTGAATACCAAGCCGCATGGAGAACGTTAACGTGCAGCATGAACGAACTGGATGGAGACGGTCAAACATACCTGCAGGACCCGATGTCCAGAACTTTTGCATTCGACATTTTTCGTGTTTATACACCGTGCGCATTTTGCCTGTTTATGGTATCCTTGGTTCGACAAGCGGAACACTTCGCTTGTTAGAGCGTGTCACCTCTGGTGGCCGCTGCGTTGGTGGCCCAAAACCAAAATAACTTCGTCCAACGAGATTGCTATCGTAAACGTGGCGCTCATCAACGCAAGATCCAACGAAACCCTCCATATTCTTTGGAGGGTTTCCCCGTATACCGAGGCGTCATTTGGCCAGGCGCGTTTCCGCACGCGTAAAACGCGCCCGGCATTGCCCAAACTGACACTCCTAACATGACGTTCAACCTGCTTTGGCCACACCGGCTAACCTCACAAAGACAGCCGTCTACGTCGTGCCGTCCACGGCCTGCACAATGTCAACCCAATCATAGACACCACTGGTGCGCTGGCCCGGCTCAACACGCAGAAAGGCGTTGGGATCCCACTGTCCATGGACAAGCTGTTTCAGCAACTCTGTGCTTCCCGGCAGGACCACAAATTCACGACCAGCCGCTTCCGCCTGCTCTTGGGCTGTCTTCAAAGCTTCCCGAGGCGTGGTTTCTGGTACATCGACGAAGACGACGGGCTGATCCTGGGCATGGGGATGCATGGTATCCCATATATAGCGGGCATTATCTTCCCCATACTTGTCGATCAACTGCCGCAGCGATAGCTCATCGGGATCCGAGCCCCCGACATGAAACAGCGTATCGCCGCGTTCCATGTAACCCACAGCCGAAAAGGGCTGGCTGGGACTATTCCGAAAGTGCTCGGCAAAGCGTTCCTTGGAACCCAAAAATAACGTACAACAATCATGGGCTCGCGGCAAAATGAGCGGCGTAGATCGAGCCTGGATATCCACCAAGCCGCCGCCACAAAGCCCGTAGGCCAAAAGCACTGCATCGTACTCCACCGTGTCTGCTTCCGCTGCGTCAATTTCCTGCTGCACCGCAGCGCGCAGCGTATCTCTGTAATCATGGGCATCCTTTTTCGTGAACACAAGATCCAATGTATGAGGGCTCGTGGCCGCCACCAAACACAATTCGCGCAGCACCACTTCACAGGCAATACATTTCAGTCGCACTCTACGTCCTCCATCCTCGCTAAAAACCAGCAGCGTCCGGCAACGACGCCGCAAGCCTTTGTCAACTAGTTTTCCAACCAACCGTCACGGCCAAGTAGACGGCCGACTCCAGGCAGCACAGTAGGTATTGTCCGCACAGCTTCGACGCTAGACACCATCGTGCAGGGCATTGCATAGAGCCGCCAGGTTTTCTGGCGGCGTTCCCATGGGTATCTCGCAGCCAGCTCCAGCCATGAAGGGCTTACCCACTGTGATATATAGTTCTCGCATATCTTGGATAATCCTTTCCGGTGTAGACTGCCCCACAGCAGTTACAGGGTTAAGATTACCGGTCAAAACCGTACGGGTTCCAAACACCTGGCGCGCCTCTACTAGGTCCACAGGCCAATCCGTGTCGACAATATCAGCACCGACTGCGGCCATATCTGACAACAGATGGCTCGTATTGCCGCAGATATGCAGGCGCACCCAAGCACCTTCGGCATGGATCGCTTCGACGAGCTTTTGTTGGCGAGGCAGTACTAACTGACGATACATGGCCGGGGAAATCTGGCTGGCGATGGCGTCACCAATCCCCACCGTGTCGGCGCCTAAGCGTATTTGCTCTCGAGCAAACCAGATCCCCACGTCCACACAGCGATCCATGAGATCCTCAACAAAGTTCGGCTCTTCCACCAAATCCATAAGCAGTGGGGTCACGCCCCGCAGATCGGCAGCTTCCGCAATGGGTCCTTCAATCCAGCCCATAAGCGAATGGGAATCACCCAGCTGCCGCTTAAGCTCCTCAACGGCTCGCAAACGGTCCAACATCCGCTCGGCCGTCCAGGGATCCGGCGTCTGAAGCAGAGCCAGATCACGGCTTTCCGCCAATGGCGGCAGGCAGTGAGGCACGGCGTTTACTTGGTATGTAATGCGACCACCAAAACCCGCCGTTTCCCGATACGGATCCGAAATAACACTGGCCTGGGCCATGGCGTATTGCTCCAAACAGTGAAGATTGGCCTCCACCAAAACCCGATAGTCCGCAGCAAAGGCACCGTAATTCGAGCCAATGCTCTGCGCTGCCCAGCCCATCAAAATCGGAATGGCAGGGACGAATGGCGCCTCTCTGCCCTCCAAAACGGCGGTGTAACACTGCTTCTCTGTCATACCTGAATCCACTCCTCGCAGACGAACAAATGTTCTACTAATCTTCCCATACCGAAAGGAAGGGACTTTGCGCCGATCTTAGTAAGACCACCCAGAACAGTTCCACGGAAAACAAGACCCCATCCCCACTGCGATAGGGCCCAGAGCGGTGGTTTGCCGTCAGCGCTTTTCTCGGTAGGAGTACGTGCTGACAAACACGGCAGCAATCAAGACTAGACCAATGATCAACTCGATGAGATACGCGCTGGTTCCGATCATGACCAAACCATTGCGCACGACACCCATGATCATGGCACCAATGAAGGAGCCGCCAATGGTTCCGACACCACCAAACAGCGATGTGCCACCCACAACGGTACCGGCAATAACCTGCAGTTCCATGCCTTGGCCTGCAGTGGGCGTAATTCCTGTTAAGTACGACACGGAAATGATGCCCGCCAGGCCTGCGGCCATTCCGGTCAGGATGAAATTCGTAATCCGAACACGATCGGTGTTAATTCCCGACAAATGTGCCGCTTCTACATTGCCACCAACTGCGAACACCTTGTAGCCATAGCTGGTTCGATGCAGCAAAAAGGCACCGAAGATGGCCACCCCGACAAACCACAAAGCAGGAACCGGAATATTGCCAAATACGCGGGCTCCGGTGACATTAAAGTACGCTTCCGGCAGTCGCACCGAGATAGGACGCCCACCAGAGATCACCAACGCTAATCCACGGTAGATCATCATCGTACCTAGGGTGACAATGAAAGCGGGAATTTGGCCCTTGACAGCGATCACTCCGTTAAACAGCCCCAATAGACCGCCGGTGATCAACCCGAGGACGCTGGCCAACCAGATATTCATGCTGTACTGGGTGAACAGCGTAGCGACGACAATACCGACGACAGCATAGCTAGCGCCCACCGACAAATCGATGTCTTTCGAGATGATCACGAAGGTCATCGCAATGATGATTAAGCCGTTGATGGAAACCTGCCGCATAATGTTCAGCATATTCGGCGTTGTCAAAAACCGATCTGACATCACGCTGAAGAAGAGACCGATCAAAAGCAGCGCTCCCAGAACACCCAATTCACGGCGGCCTTTAGCAAAGGTCACGAGCTTTTGCAGGGTGGTCTGTTGCCGCGATCCGCTGCTATTGTTCTCGTTGTTCTTCGGGGTTGTACTCACTCAACATCGCCTCCCTACTTCTTCGTGGCCAGTGCCATGACCTTCTCTGTTGTGGCCTCGTGCGCCAAGTACTCTCCTTGAATGGTGCCATTGGCCATGACCATAACCCGATCACTAATGGCCAAAAGCTCCTCTAAATCCGATGAAATGACAATGAGCGACAGCCCTTGGGTTACAAGTTCCTGAATCACTCGCCGAATTTCTGCCTTCGCACCGACGTCGACGCCGCGAGTCGGTTCATCCAACAGCAGAACTTTCGGTCCAGAGTTAAGCCAGCGGCTGAGAACCACCTTCTGCTGGTTGCCACCGCTGAGATAGCGGATTTTCTGCTCTAGACCTTGCGTACGAATCTGCAGCTCGTCGACGGAGGCCTGCCCGAGCTCCTTGATCTCTTTGTGGTTCAACACCATACGCAGGTTCGTGAGGCGATCAATGATGGCTGTACTCATGTTCTGCCAAACATTCATTTCCCAGAAAACACCAAGATTACGGCGATCCTCCGTTAAGTAGCCAATGCCAAGCTCGATAGCTTGTCGTGGCGAACGAATTCGGTGCGGTACGCCTTCGACTTCGATTGTACCGGAATCCGCTGGATAGGCGCCAAAAATGCAGGTAGCCAGCTCCGTACGGCCGGCACCTTGAATGCCAGCAATGCCAAGGATCTCCTGCTTGTGAAGGGAAAAGTTAACATCGTGCAGCCGCAAACTCTTTTTGGTTAAATCCCTGACCTGCAGAACCACTTCGTCTTTCCTAACTTCGTGTACTTCACGGCTCGGTGGCGGTACATTACCAACCATCATCCGCACAATATCATCGATGGAAGTGGCGGCCGTGTCCTTGGTATCCACATGCTTGCCGTTGCGGAGCACGGTCACACGATCCGTAATCTGCATCATCTCACTGAGGATATGGCTGACGATCAGAATCGTTGTACCTTCAGCCTGCAATTTGCGGAGCACTTCAAACAACGTCTCCACTTCTCCAGGCGTGAGGGCTGCCGTGGGCTCGTCCATAATTATAAAGCGACTCTCCGTGGTGAGCGCTTGGACAATGGCTGTTAGTTGCTTCATCGCAACGCTCAGCTTACCCACCGGATGCTTGGGATTGACAGTTTGACCAATCTGACGAAACAACTCAATGGTTCGCTGTTCCATGGCTTTCATGTCAGGCTGTCTGAGCCCTTTTAATAATGGCTTGCCCAAAAACACATTCTGGGCAACAGTCAAATTATTGCAGAGCGGAATTTCCTGATGGACAATGGTAATTCCGTGGTTTTCAGCTTCAGCCGGACTGTGAATATCCACGGGCTTTCCGTCCAGATACAGTTGTCCTTTATCCTTGCGGTAGATGCCACCTGTGATCTTGATTAACGTGGACTTGCCAGCTCCATTTTCCCCAATGAGTCCGTGGATGTCACCGGAACGGATAGCGAAGGAAACATCATCTAGAGCCTGTACCCCGCCAAACCGCTTACTGATGGATTCGTAACGAATTAAGCTATCCTGTGCCATATCCACACCTCTCCAAAAGGGATAGCACCGGAGTGCTGCCCGGTGCTATCCACTCACGATCTCGAATTCCCTTGTCCGGATGACCCAGCTCCAGGCGTCCGCCTCAACAAATGGCTTAACCGCTCGCAAACTCGCGTTCGTCCTTGAGCGGAAACCGTCCGCAAAGGCAGGTCTTCACACCCGCAGCAGCGGTCACATAAAGTCAAGGCAAACGCCTACCTACCGATAGCCGCGAGCTGCCAGGTCAAGAACGTCGTCCACGTTATCCGGCGTTACAACACCGGCACCGGAGTCGACGTCTCCCGGAGCAATGCCATACTCCAGATACAAGAACAGCTGCATGACCGGATAGAAACCCTGCGTATAGGGCTGCTGGTCAATGGTGAACAGCGTATAGCCGTCACGAATGTTCTCTAAGGTCGTTGGTACCAAGTCCCAACCGCCGGAAACAACTTCGCCCCTGAGGCCTAAGTTGCGGAGAACAACACCGTGAGCTTGGGTGTTGGCGTCAACACTGATAATGGCATCAGCGTCGGGATTACCAATCAGCCAAGTCTCAAAAATCGATGCACCTTGGGTCAGATCTGCCGTGGTCTGCAGCACGGTGTAATCAATGCCCGGATACTGATCAAGAATACTCAGTACACCTTCGAGACGCTGAGCCAGAGACGTGTGGCCCAAGTCTTCAGTACCCACGGCTACTTTGCCTTCGGTGCCAATGTGGTCGACCAAGGTTTGACCCAACACGCGACCCGCGTCATAGTCACGCTGTCCGACATAGGCTAAACGAGGGTTATCGGGACCAGCATCTGCATTGGTAGCAATAACCGGGATACCCCGGTCCAATGCCATCTGCACAGGAGCATCAAACGCCGTCGGATCCGGCAGCGTGCTGATGATGCCGTCCACAGCGGACTCGATCACATTTTCCATAATATTACGCTGCTCAGCGACATCGAACAGCTGAGGCCCGGTGTGACGAACAGTGATGGTAACATCGGGATATGCCGCAGTAATCGTAGCTGCAGCGTCCTGAGCACCCTTCACCAAAGGAACCCAAAAATCAATGGAGGCACTGTGGGTAATCACGACGAACTCGTAGTGACGTTCTTCTGCAGCAACACTGGAAGCAAACCCTACAATACCGGACAGAGCTAACGCCAATACCAGCAAAACGGACAATACTTTGTGTTTCATGCAGTACATCCTCCTTTTTACTCTCCATTATTCCTTGCCTTCCAACGCCAATTCCAGGCTTCGGTCTTTAACGCCACCCCCTCGTGGAACCAGAAAGGTTTACAGTATTCTAAATTAGATATTATTAGAAGTGTTCCTGCCTCGTTCCTAACATTTTTATGCATCACCGGGACAAGCTGGTCATCGAGATTGAGGATTC
>SLOZ01000514.1 GCA_007132255.1 Limnochordia bacterium
GACACAGAGCCAATCTGAATATCTGCATCCGTGATAGGAATAAATCCCAGGTACCTGGTTCATGGCAACGTTTTCCACATAGTTTCCGCAAGAGCATTGACATTTCTCCGTGGAAGGCGTACGCTTTGAATGAACTGTTCATTCAAAGCGTACGCCAACCTTGTGTTAGTTGCGAACTCTCTATGAATCCGGCAACTCTCCATGAATCCGGCAGCTCTCTATGAATCCGGTAACTCTCTATGAATCCGGTAACGGGCTATTGATAAAGTACTTTAGAATTTTTAGTTTGGGGGAAAACCTATGTTCGATCCGCGTCTTGAGGCCGTCTACCAGGCCGCTGCCTATTTGTTCGCTTCGCAGGGCTATGCAGCCACTCAGGTCTCCCAGATTGCCAAACGAGCAGACATTGCCACCGGCACTGTCTACAACTTATTCGCTGGGAAGAAGGCCATTTTGCACTTTGTGGTCTTAGCGAACCTGGATCCAAAGGCCTTCGAGGATGGGCCGACTCTGCCGCTGCAAGAAATGCCTGACATGGCCATCAAAGACAAACTAGCACCCATCGTGGAAAGACTTTTCCACCGGTTACATGCCTTAGGAGACGACGGGATACCAGTATTGTCGTTTCGGCAGACGTTAGAAGAGCTCTTCGATGATGTTTATCGCTACAACCGAGCGTTCAGTATCATCAACGACAATCCGGAGGCGCTTCCCGAGGCGGCTGGCAAATATCGGTCGGCGGTGGATAGTCTCTATGAACTGCTTGATCGGAACTTGCGTCTCTATATGCAGGCTGGTCAGGTGCGATCCATTCGTTACCCGCACCTACACATCCGCAATATCATTGAAGGAATTACTTGGTGGGCCATCTATCTGCCGCTGCGGCTGGGATTTTTGGATGCTTGGAACAGGGAAGCATCCGAGCTTTCCCCCGACGAAGCCAAGGCAATCGCTGTCGATGTTTTGTGCCATGCCTATTTGCAGGATCCCAGCGCATAGAGCTGGGATCTTCTAGTTTGTGCAGGAAGCGGCTGCAAAAGAGCGAAACAAGATAAGAGGCTGTCTCTAAATAAAGTCACTTAACCAACCCGGTACGGCCATGGGCCGCCGGGTTGGTTTGCAGGTTTTGAAAGGATGTCTCTGACTTATGTCCATGCGACCAAGCATCGCCCGGCAGATCCGCTTCTATCTGCCGTTGACCTTGACCTCATTCCTGACTGTGATCACACACTCGTTCTTCAATGCTGGTTTGGCCCGACTGCCGTCACCCGAAGTGTATCTGGCGGCCTTCGCTGTAGCCAAGAGTCTAATGCACCTGTTTGAAAGCCCGATTATGATGGTGCGCCAAACCGTGGCAGCTTTGGTAGAGCATGGTCAGAGCTATCGGAAAGTCCGCGGTTTCATGGTGGGGCTGGTAACGGTGGTTGTCCTGTTCTTCGCGGCCATTGTTCTTTCGGGAGTCGGTCGTTGGATTTTGGCTAATGTTATGGGCTTGGAAGGGGAAACACTAGCTGCTTCGCAGCGGATTTTGCAGGTCTTCATTGTATTTCCCTTGGCAGCGACGCTGCGCAACTTCCTCCAGGGTGTTTTGATCAAGTTCCAGGCAACGCCGCTGTTGACGGCGGCCACGGTCATCCGCATCATATATGTCGCTCTCTTTGTGGCTTTCATGGAGCGGATTACGTTCGTGCCAGCGCCTTTCCTAGCCGGATTTATGTTCTTGAGTGCGATCTCAGTCGAGGCGATTTCACTGCTGATCATGTCGAGACTGGTGGTTCCCAATACCAGCCAGCGCTTGGATAGGCGTTTCAAGGAACGAGATATCACCGCCCAGGCTGTAAACTTGACATTTCCCCTGATCTTCGCCTTTTTTGGTCCCCTGATCATCACGTCACTCATCAAAACGCTGGCCCAACCGTTGATCAACATCGGTTTGGCACGAACACCACGTCCGGAACTGGCCTTGGCAGCCTATGCGGTGGCTTGGGGCTTGGGGATGATCGTTCTCAGTCCTACGATGATGGTTCATCAAGTTCCGTTGGCCTTTGCTGATGATGCCCGACCTGAGCGGATCAAAGCCGTGCGTAACTTTGCTGCCGGATTAGGTGTTTTCTTGTCCGTGATCTTGGCTGTGCTAGCTTTTTCGCCTATGGGGTATTGGATCCTGATCCGATGGATCGGGGCCGGTGAGGCCATCAGTAGCCTGTCTGTGGATGTCTTGCGGGCCATGGTTGTGCTGCCACCCATAATGATTGCTCGCGAATTCTACTGGGGCCTGTTGATGAAGCGGCGCACCACGGCGTATCTCGGCAAAGGCAAAGTTGTCAATGTCATCGCGTTGGCCTGTGGTCTCTTGATTGCTGTCATCATTGGGCCGCACAATCCTGCCTTGGTGGGCATCATTGGGATGGTCTCCGCTGAAGGTGCGGAAGCTGCCTATCTTTTCGCGGCTACCAAGCGCTACGAGCGTCTCACGGCGGCTGAGAACAAAGACCCGCGACCCACGGCGGCTGTTCAGAGCCGCTCATAGGACTACACGGAAATAAATAATCCATAGAGAATACAAAAAACGCCACCTAACAGGGACACTGTTTCGATGACGTTCATGAAAGAGTCGGAGCCTTGGCTGTGCTGCAGGGCTCTTTTTGGTTGGGATGAGCCACCAAGGCCTGTTCATAATCACAGGTGGACGGTGAGTTAGTGTGTACAACGATTCCAGGTCTCAACCGTTACACGGCGCCCTGGCCGTCTTTTACCGCACTGGACCGATTGCGCGGTGCCATAAGATCCCAAAGGCCAACCACAGCAGCAGTACTGGCAAATGCAGTCGTTCCCAGTTTGCCTCCGGCACCAGCGAAATACGGCGTGCTGAAAACAAAGATCAGCGCGCAGAAAAGTCCTGCCAATGCCACTGCTCCTGCGTGGGGCAATCGGCGTCTCGAAGCCATTCCGACAAATGAAGCACAAAAAACCATCACCGCCAGCAGTGGACCGTGAACGGGATCCAGCAGCGGCAGCCAGATGCCAGCGGCCAAACCGACCAAACCCGAGGCTAGAACAGGTCCGAAACCCAAGTGCGCATGGAGAGTATAAGTAAACAGCGCAGCGATGATCGCAGCGATGACTAAGTGGCCGAAGAGCGATTCTGGCGGCGCAGCCGCTTCTATGAACGCTGAACCAAACATGAAAGCCACCGGTATCGAGCCGGCAAACGCAATGGTTCCAAGCTTTCCCCCAAATCCATCGAAGGCGACCTTTGACGCCACGTACATCACGCCAGCCAACAACCCGGCCAACGCCAAGGAAGCATACCCGGGGAATACAGAGACGGAAGCCATGCCGACGAAGGAACCACAAAACGCTGCTACCGCAAGTCTGCGCGTCATGGCATGGGCGACGATTCCTACGAGGCTCGAAGCCACCACCGCCGATAGCCCCCACTCCAAGTGCAGAGCATATGTCACCACGGCACCAATCCACACGGCCGCACCACCGTACAGATCGCTTCTCGTCAGCGGCGATGTGTCTTCAGAATGGATCACAGACACTCGCCACTCAGTCTGCATGCCCCGCAGAAAAAGCAGTAGAACGACAGCGGTTATTAGACCACGCAGCCAATGGGCTTGATGAACGAACACATCCCAAAGACCCGTCATGATTAGGAATAGGGTCGTCATGGTCAACGCGGCATAACCCAAAAAACGCAGAATGAAGTTCATTGGCACTGCCATCTCCATGTCTTCGTTTTGGTTAGAAGGCGAGTCTACGACGTCCATTCCTAGAAGACATTGGCCATCCAGGTATTGTCTTCCTGCCTGTGGGAAGCAAATTCTTAACGAATAACTGCAAAACCTAACAAAAAAGATCCCAAAGAAAGTGTACTAATCATGGACGTCCATGACGATTCCTGCGAAATCCCTTTTCTTAGAGTCGTCGTCTCGATGTACTGCGTAAACGAATCGGAAGAACCATCCGGAATCCGCCATTTTAACAAAATCTTCGTTGACAACGGCGAGTTCGGTGCGTAAGATAAGGAACAACACATTGATTCATAAAGATTCTCTTATCGAGAGTTGGTGGAGGGACTGGCCCGATGAAACCCAGCAACCCGGCGCTAAATGCGTGACAGGGTGCCAATTCCTGCAGGCAGCGTCTGGGAAGCAGATGGTGCTTGGAAGATGAGGGGAGTTCGTGTCCATCGTAGTTTTGGATTCAGACCTCTTCGTATTCCAAGGAAGAGGTCTTTTTCTATGGAAAGGAGCATGCCCGGTGCCCATCAAGATGCCCGATAATCTACCCGCCGTGGACATCTTAGCTCAAGAAAACATTTTCGTCATGGGCGAGGATCGCGCTGTCCACCAAGATATTCGTCCGCTGCGCATTGTGATCCTTAACCTGATGCCCACCAAAGTTGTCACGGAAACACAACTCATGCGACTGTTGGGCAATACGCCACTGCAGGTGGAAGTAGAACTTATGCATACGACAACCCACGTGTCCCGCAATACGTCCCAGGACCATTTGGACTCCTTCTATAAGTCCTTCGCTGAAGTTCGCTGCCGAAATTACGACGGTATGGTCATTACAGGAGCGCCCGTGGAGATGCTCGACTTTGCCGATGTGGATTACTGGGAGGAACTGCAGGAGATCATGGATTGGACAAAGCGGCATGTGTACTCAACGCTGCACATCTGTTGGGGTGCCCAAGCCGGGCTTTACCATCACTATGGTGTGCCGAAGTATCGGCTTACTCAGAAGATGTTCGGCATCTACCCGCATCATTTGACGAATCATACCACCATGCTGCTGCGAGGCTTTGACGAAGAGTTCATGGCCCCACATTCACGGCATACCGAGGTACGCAGCGAAGACGTTGCGGGCGTCCCGGAGCTAGAAGTGTTGGCTCAATCACCCCAAGCAGGGATTTATTTGGTACGCAGCCGTGACAATCGTCAAGTCTTTATCACGGGCCATGCAGAATACGACTGGGATACCTTGAAGCGGGAGTATGAACGAGATGCTGATCAAGGCATGGACATCAAGGTGCCCGTTAATTACTTTCCCGACGATGATCCCGGCCAGCGCCCCGTGGTGCGGTGGCGCGGTCACGCAAATCTGTTGTTCAGTAATTGGCTGAATTACTACGTCTATCAAGAGACACCCTTTGATCTACAGACGTTGGGCAATCCACGTGTGTAGAATGCGTGCCCATGCTGTGCTGTCTCCAGGAGACTCGCAGCAGTGTTTGTTTTCCTTAACGTCCCACAGCGAGGTCCGCTGCAACGTGTTGACGTCCCGCAACAGAACAACGCGGCTGAACACGAAGGGGAGACAAACCAAGCCAAGGCTTGTTTGAGTAACGGCTTCCCGCAAGGAACGGCTGACGCTGTACACAATTAAAAAGAGCAGAGGAGAGATGAGAATGACAACGAAACAACGACGTTTTGAGACCCTGCAGGTTCATGCTGGACAAGAAGTGGATCCAGCCACAGGCTCTAGGGCGGTGCCCATTTACCAAACAACCTCCTATGTATTCAATGATGCCGATCATGCGGCAGACCTATTCGCTTTGAAAGAGGCCGGCAACATTTATACACGGATCATGAATCCAACGACGGATGTCTTTGAAAAACGCATGGCAGCCCTAGAAGGCGGCGTGGCAGCACTGGCCGTGGCTTCGGGCTCAGCTGCCATCACATATGCTGTCCTCAATATTGCCCAGTCCGGCGATAACATCGTATCTGCTAGTACGCTGTATGGCGGTACACACAATCTATTTGCTCTGACATTGCCCAAGTTGGGCATTCACGTAGAGTTCGTCAATCCCGATGACTCCAAGAACTTCGAGCAGGCGATTGATGAGAACACAAAAGCCTTGTTTGTCGAAACCATCGGCAACCCGGGTATCAACCTCGTGGATATAGAGGCGATTGCGGCCGTTGCTCATGCACATGGTCTGCCATTAATTGTGGATAACACGTTTGCCACGCCTTATCTATTTCAACCCATCGCCCATGGGGCCGACATTGTCGTACATTCAGCCACGAAGTTCATTGGCGGTCATGGAACTAGTATCGGAGGTGTCATTGTTGATGGTGGAACCTTCGATTGGACGCAGAACGAAAAATTCCCTGACATGACAGAACCCGACCCCAGCTACAATGGAGTTCGATACACCGAGACCTTTGGGCCAGCGGCGTTCATCGTCAAGTGCCGTGTCCAACTGCTGCGCGATACCGGAGCAGCGTTGAGCCCATTCAATGCCTTCTTGCTGCTGCAGGGATTGGAGACCCTGTCCCTACGGGTTGAACGCCATGTGGAGAACACCCGACGTGTCATAGCCTTCTTGGAAAAGCATCCCCAGGTGGCTTGGGTCAACTACCCAGAGTTGGCCAGCAGCCCCTATCACGAGTTGTGCGAACGCCATTTTCCGAAGGGAGTAGGTTCGATCTTCACCTTCGGTGTTGAAGGCGGTGTCGAGGCTGGAAAAGCATTCATCAACAAGCTAGAGGTCTTTTCACTGTTAGCCAATGTTGCCGATGCCAAGTCGCTGGTCATACATCCAGCCAGCACCACCCATGCGCAACTGTCTGAGGCAGCGCAGCGGACGGCCGGCGTGACGCCGGACATGGTCCGTGTTTCGGTGGGCATCGAAAACGTCGACGATCTCATCGAAGATCTAGAGCAGGCTTTGGCGGCTGCAAAGAGTGCGGCGGCGGCAGAGTAAAGTATGATCGATAGGGCAGAATCGAGTGTTTCCCAAAATATTCCTTGTACCTGGTGAGTGGAAGTAAATGGAACTGGAGAGTGGAAAACGGAGAACGAGGAACAGCCAAATAGCCTGGCATCGACAAAGCCTGAAAGACCCAAAGACCCAAAGACCCAACAACCAAGTTCGCCTTACGGACCGCCCCGGCACACCGACACCACGCCCGGTCACTGAAGGATCTCCCCGCTGTCGCGGTTGAGGTCCTTTTTCCGTTGACAGGTTGTTCAGTGATGGCGTCGGGTCCCCTCAAGCTCGGCAGTTCAGCGCCAAGATGGCAACAGAGGCCACCCCTAGGGAGTGCCGCCATGACC
>SLOZ01000464.1 GCA_007132255.1 Limnochordia bacterium
CAGCTGATCCACACGGCCTTTGACCTTCTCGGTTTCTCCCTTACCTGACACGATGGTCGTCGTTTCTTTGGTGACGTGCACCTTACAGGCGGATCCTAGCATCTCGAGCGTTGCATTTTCCAGCTTCATACCCAGTTCTTCTGAAATCAGCTGCGCGCCGGTCAAAACGGCAATGTCTTCCAACA
The DNA here is from genome assembly GCA_007132255.1 of Limnochordia bacterium. Lineage (GTDB taxonomy): Bacteria > Bacillota > Limnochordia > Darwinibacteriales > B1SED10-159 > SLOZ01. The sequence goes on from SLOZ01000464.1 coordinate 186, forward strand.
TCGCCTTGCGGCGGTCGCCAAAGCCCGGTGCCTTGATAGCACAAATCCTCAAGGTGCCGCGCAGTCGGTTGACTACTAGTGTAGCCAGAGCCTCTGCTTCCACATCTTCGGCAATGAGCACTAGCGGTTTACCGGTCCGCACAACTTGTTCAAGAATGGGAAGCAGATCCTTGATGGCTGTAATCTTTTTCTCGAAGACGAGAATATACGGTTCCTCCAAAACAGCTTCCATGGCTTCAGGGTTCGTCACAAAATACGGTGATATATAACCGCGATCGAACTCCATACCCTCAACAACGTCCACCATGGTTTCGGTGCCCTTGCTTTCTTCAATGGTGATGACACCGTCTTTACCTACTTTGTCCATGGCCTCTGCTACCAACTCACCAATTTCAGCTTCGTTAGCGGAAATCGCCGCAACATGGGCAATGTCCTCACGAGTATTCACAGGGATTGCCATGGCATGCAGAGCTTGAATAGCCGCCTGCACTGCTTTGTCAATGCCACGCTTCAGCGCTATGGGGTTCGCTCCCGCTTCCGTATTCTTCAAGCCTTCTTTGACAATGGCCTGTGCTAGAACGGTAGCTGTGGTGGTACCATCGCCGGCAATATCATTGGTTTTGCTGGCGACTTCTTTGCACAACTGAATCCCAAGGTTTTCGAAGGGATTTTTGCCGTCAATTTCCTGAGCCACTGTCACACCGTCTTTGGTGATCACTGGGGAGCCATACGAACGCTGAAGAACCACATTCCGACCCTTTGGACCCAATGTCACCTTTACGGCATCAGCAACGATGTCGACACCACGCTCTAAGCTCCGTCGCGCCACAGCGTTGTAGCGCATCTGTTTTGCTGCCATATCTATCATCCTCTCGGTAGTCGTTCACAGCAAGTCTTTATCCTTTATTGACACAACGCTAAAACATCGCTTTCTTTGAACATGACCAGGGTCTCTCCGTCTATTTTGACGTCAACGCCACCATATTTCGGCAGTAGGACCCTATCACCAACGTTAACCCGCATCGGACACCGTCTACTACCGTCTTTGGTAAACAGACCTTCGCCAACAGCTAGAACTTCACCAATTTGAGACTTTTCCTTCGCCGTGTCCGGCAGAACCAACCCGCTGCTGGTTACAGACTCCTCTTCCACTCTACGCACTAACACTCCATCATGCAATGGCCGAAGCACAGCAAACACCTCCTGTGTATGTTTTGTCATTAGCACTCGCGACACGAGAGTGCTACTAACTTAAATATATATCATTTTTGCGCAGTGTCAATATCAAAAACGAAAATCTTTACACTTGTTTTGCAGGTACAGATAGAGGAAGGACTGAATCACCACAGTGTTGGCAATTATCGGTAGGAGAGGGGTCAATCATTATGGGCATTTGGGTAGTGGCCTTGGGAGGAAATGCGATTCTGCAGCCAAAGCAGAAAGGCACCGTCGACGGGCAATGGCGCAATGTGACGGCTGCGGCTGAGCAGGTACTGCAGCTCAGAGCCCAAGGACACCAAGTCATCGTCACACACGGAAATGGTCCCCAAGTAGGCAGCATTTTGAAACAACAGGAACTGGCGGCAGCAGCCATTCCACCCATGCCGTTGGATATCTGTGGAGCCCAGACCCAAGGTATGCTGGGTTATATGCTTCAACACAGTCTGAACGTACTCCTAGCAGAACAGCATGCTTCGGCACGGGCCATTGCCTTGGTGACACAGGTGATCGTGGACGCTGACGACCCGGCGTTCATGAACCCATCCAAGCCTGTAGGCAGCTTCGCCGCCGAGACCGTGGCTCGCAAGCGAATGGCTGCGGGGGAGACGTGGGTTGAGGATGCCGGACGCGGTTGGCGAAGAGTTGTCGCATCACCGCTGCCACAGCGTATCCTTAATTTAGAGGCGATTCGAAGCCTCGTTGAACAAGGCTTTTTAGTCATCGCTGCGGGTGGTGGTGGTATTCCGACAGTCACGGGAAATCGGTTTGCAGTACCGCCGGAAGCCGTGATTGACAAAGACAGAACCGCGGCTTTGCTCGCCACCAACATGGAGGCTTCCGGACTTTTAATCTTAACGGATGTGGAATACGTCTGCCTCAATTATAGAACCCCACAAGAACAGCCCCTGAAGGTGATCACTACCGAAGAAGCGCAGCGTTACTTGGAAGCAGGTCACTTTCAAAGAGGCAGCATGGGACCGAAAGTGGAGGCAGTAGTATCGGTCGCTCGCAGCGGTGGTACGGGAATAATCGGTCGCCTTGACCAAGCCGCCGCTGCCATGGCAGGAAACACGGGAACTCAAGTTGTTCCATAACTCGGACGCAGAAACTTGGCTATTCTGCCTTGCTCTTGCATGGAGACTGACGAAACTCGTCAACAGAAAGGGCGTGCTGCATAATGCCGGGAGAGGTCCAACGGTGGCACTGCCCACTAACCACAAAAAATACGAACAATATTTTGTTTCTTGAAGGAATCTAACGACATAAGGCGAATAATATTCCTCGGAACGCACTCTATCCAAAGGAAAAAAGGGAGGAATTCAACGCATGTCGCAGAATCAAGCAAACGTACCAGCCGACGACAGCTTCTTCGAACGGGTCTTTAAGCTTAGTGAAAACCGCACGAACTTCAAGACAGAAATCATTGCTGGCTTAACGACGTTTATGACCATGGTCTACATCATCTTTGTCAATCCCAGCATTCTCAGCGAAGCCGGGATGAACTGGAACGGTGTCTTCATCGCTACTATTTTGGCATCAGCCATCGGAACCTTGGTCATGGCGTTTTCTACGAACTATCCCTTCGCGCTAGCGCCCGGAATGGGCTTGAACGCCTTTTTTGCTTTCAGTATCGTTCTCGGTATGGGAGTTTCTTGGCAAGTGGCTTTGGGCTTGGTATTCATTGAAGGTGTCTTATTCATTCTGTTGAGCATTACGAATTTCCGGACGGCATTGGTCAATAGCATTCCGATGTCCTTGAAGGCTGCCATCAGTGCCGGGATTGGTTTGTTCATTGCCTTTATTGGTTTCCAGAACGCAGGCATCGTGGAAGCCTATCCGGCCACCATCGTCAGTCTAGGTGCTCTAACGAGTCCGGAAGTCATGGTCACTTGGGTAGGTCTGTTAGTTGCCGGGGTTCTCTACGCCCTAAAGATCAAAGGTGCTCTGCTGTGGAGCATAGTTGCCGCCACCTTGTTTGGTATGATCCCGAGCATTGGTGTGACGGGCGCTTTTAATGGTATTTTTGCACTGCCAAGTTGGGGGGATTTTACATCCGTGGCTTTCCAACTGGACATTGCTGGGGCCATTAATCTCGGATTGATCGGCGTCATGCTGTCCCTATTGATCGTCGACTTATTTGATACAGCCGGAACCCTTGTGGGAGTGGCTACCCAGGCTGGTTATCTCGACAAGGATGGCAACCTTCCCAAGGCAGACAAGGCTCTGCTATCGGATGCTATCGCCACCACAAGTGGTGCCCTTTTAGGAACGAGCACGACCACAACATATATCGAAAGTGCCTCTGGCGTCTCTGAAGGTGGCCGTACAGGCCTGACCGGTGTCACAGTGGCGATTTTGTTTTTGCTGTCGCTGTTTATCATGCCGTTAGTAGGCATTGTTCCCGGAGCTGCTACAGCCCCAGCGCTCATCATCGTTGGTATCTTGATGATGAAGAGTGTTACGAAGATTAACTGGGATGACTTCAGTGATGCGCTGCCGGCGTTTTTGACCATGGTGATGATGCCTTTCTCCTATAGCATTTCTGACGGCATCGCACTGGGTTTCATTTCGTATTCGCTTTTGAATCTCATCATCGGACGTCGGGACAAGACCAACTGGATCATCAACTGCATCGCAGTCATCTTCGTCCTCTATTTCGTCTTTCTCCACTAGAGTCATCTGCGGGCTGCTTCCTAAAAGGAGCGGCTCGCTTTCTTAAAGATCTCTTTATGATTATGCGGTACAATGATTCTAGGTGGTGATTGTATGGCAATCAAAATCCTAGTCATTGAAGATGAAGAACGTATCGGCCGTTTGGTAGCTGCGTATCTTGCGCGCGAAGGGTTTTCTGTTGACGTAATGGACGATGGTGAGCGAGCCCTGGACTATCTTGGAACTCACGCGCCAGACTTGATCATTCTTGATCTGATGCTTCCGCGAGTTTCTGGAGAAGAGATCTGCCGCTATGTGAGGGCCCAGGGCGAAACGCCGATCATCATGCTGACCGCCAAAGCTGACGAAGACGCCAAGGTTTTGGGGCTCGAGTTAGGTGCCGATGATTATGTGACCAAACCGTTTAGTCCCCGGGAGCTTACGGCCAGGGTAAAATCGCTGTTGCGTCGCACCCATCGTTTAGGCTTGGAGCCCTTCCAAAGTGCAGACGGCAGTCTGGTAATCGATTGGGAAAAACATCGTGTTTGGCTGCGGGATGCGGCCGTCAATTTGACTCCGACAGAATTTAAGCTGTTGGCCATTCTGGCCAAGAGTCCCGGACGCGCTTTTTCTCGGCAAGAACTGGCTGACCGCATCTTCGGTTTGGAATACGATGGTTACGAGGACTCCATCTATGTGCACGTGAAAAATCTACGACAAAAACTGGAAGCTCACAGCAGTGAGCGGCGCATTGCTACCGTCTACGGGATCGGGTACCGTTGGGAGGATGAAGTCAATGGCTCGGTTTAACCTGCGCTGGAAACTGGTCCTATACTTCATCGGCTTGACAGCCGCCACGATTTTCTTGGTCGCGTGGTCCATCAATTACGCTCTCGACCGTCAGTTTTCACAGTACCTTGTAGCTTTGGAGGAACAGCGAAGCGCCGTTGTGGCTGAAGCTGTTAAAGACGTTTTTCGGGAAACACGCAGCTGGCAGTTGGCCACTCCAGAATTGGCTAGACTGTCGTCCATGACCAATCGCTGGATCCAAGTTATGGATGCCCGCGGGCAAGTGATCTTTGACAGCGCTGTTGAACGGAGAGGCATGACCATGATGCATGGCCGCCGGCTGCCCATCCAACCGCCCAGTGATGCTTATATTGTCTCACTGCCGTTGGTGATTGACGATCAAGTGGTGGGCCAAGCCCGGTTGGGGTCGCTCATCACCGAACAGGGTGTGTTTTCCCAAGAGGACCTGCACTTCCGGGCAACGATCAACCGATCCATCTATTGGGCTGGAGCAGCAGCAGTCGTCTTAGCAGCGCTTCTCAGCTTATTGTTGTCCCAGCGCTTCATGGGTCCGCTGCAGAGTTTGACACGTGCGGCGCGCCGCATGGCCCGCGGCGAACTGGACCAAAAGGTCCCGCTGAGAGGTCACGACGAACTGGCTTACCTAGCAGGAGCGTTCAATGACATGGCAAATAGCCTCACCCAGTTAGAGCACCTGCGGCGCAAGGCAGCCGCCGATATATCTCATGAGCTGCGGACCCCCCTGACAACGATTCGCGGCTACATTGAAGGGATGCGCGACGGTGTTGTCGCGGTGAACGACAGCAACTGGCACGCCATTGAAAACGATGTGGATCGCTTGGCTCGGTTGGTGACAGATCTCCAGGACTTAGCCCAAGCAGAAGCGCCGTTGTGGCACAAAGAACGATTTAGTCTAAATGCCGTGGTTCAGGCGGCGCTGGATCAAGTGGGCTACCTAGAGTCGGAGAAAGAGCTCCGCTGGACGATCCAAGAAGAACACGACCGCATCGAAATTCTTGGACAGCCGGGAAAATTGGCCCAAGTCTGCAACAACCTTTTCCAGAATGCCGCCAAGTACTCGCCAAATCACGGTGAAATTCGGGTAACGCTATCGACTAGCCAGACGCATGCTGAACTTTGGGTGGAAGATGATGGACCGGGCGTTCCCAACGAACAGATTCCCTTGGTCTTTGAACGCTTTTATCGAGTGGATTCGTCACGTACCCGCTCCACTGGGGGATCCGGTATTGGTTTGACCATCGCCAAGGAAATCGTCCATGGACACGACGGCAAAATCTTCATAGACAGCACCTACGAGTTGGGAGCTCGGTTCGTTGTGCAGCTGCCGTTGGCTGCCACGACGCACGAGCTCACTGGTTGATCGGCAAACATGAAAGGAGCACGCACGGTGTTTGAAAATCTAAGCCCGTTGGACAGTCGTTACCGGGCCGACAATCCTGAACTCTGGCAGGCCTTGTCAGATATCCTTTCGGAAGATGCGTATATTCGCTATCTTCTGCGAGTCGAGTCTGCCCTAACAGAAACCTTATCCGAAGAAGGGCTCTGCTCTGTTGAGGTGGCTGCCGAGGTAGCTGCCGCATGCCAAGCGGTGACCAGTGACGAAGTACAGCTTGAGGAAGAAACGACAAGACACAACATCCGCGCCCTAGTCAATTGCATTCAACGCAGGGTATCCGATGAGGCTCGTCCGTTCGTACATTTGACCGCCACGAGTGTGGACATGATGGATACTGCGCGATCCCTTCAGGTTCAAGACGCAGTCAGAACCGTCATTCTACCACAGCTCAAGGAACTGCTGCAGCTGTGGATTGCTATTGCAGGGCGGGAAGCAGATACGCCCCAGGTGGGGAGGACCCATGGGCAGCACGGTGTTCCCATTACCTTTGGCTTTACTCTTGCTGAATACGTCTCACGCATGGGCGGTCGCATCCAAGCCATTACCGCCGCCAGTGACAATCTCCGGGGCAAAATGGCAGGAGCTGTTGGAGCCTATAATGCTAGTTCGTTGTTTTTCCAGGATCCGATGGAGTTCGAGCAGAAGGTGTTGGCCAAGCTCGGACTGCAGCCTGGGGATCATTCCACACAGATGGTGGAACCGGAATATCTAAACGACCTACTCCATGCTGTAGTTACGGCTTTTGGTGTCTTGGGCAATTTTGCGGATGACATTCGCCATCTTCAACG
>SLOZ01000445.1 GCA_007132255.1 Limnochordia bacterium
CGAAGGCGATCATGGAGATCACAGCTAATGTCGGAATCATGATCAAAATCCGCCGTAGGATATACGCCAGCATACTATCCCTCCTACAGATTCTATCCGTGCTGCTTCAGGCTTGTGCCAAGAGCACGGTGTGTGTCATTCTTTGAATCTGGATGGCCAGCACCAAGAAAAAGTCAGTGCCAGCTGGTTCCTAGGCCTCCCCCTGGCGGCACTGTCGCCGCATGGCTGCAGCAGCCTTAGGTTGGCAATTTCATTGGACAAAACCATGCAGTGCATCGGCTGAAAGCCCATCAAAACGTAACGTTACAAATCGAATGAAAGAGTAATGATTCAAGAAGCTTCGTGCTGAGTACACCTTCACAATGACATTCTTGTCACTTGCATGAAATTGCCGTATTTCAGCGAGAGAAGGAGACTTTTCGAGCCGTCAACAGAACCTGCAGTATATGTTCCTGTTGACGGTCTTCGAAAACATCGAGCGAGGGCCCCTAAGGCCGTGAAACCCGTAGGGGTCCCTCTGCTCGGATCTCTTTGCTCTATTGCACCTTGTTCTTAGCGATCCAGCCAGAAGTGCTCAGGATGCCAAGCTGGGGTCCACTGGGAATCCCAGGTCCAATATCCCTGCTCCGGAACATTGCGCAGTGCTTTGCTGGCAACGACGGGGAACGGAGCATAGTTGATGGTACCGATGGTCCAAAGATTCTCGGCCTGTGCTGCCAAGATCCTGTCAGCCATTTCGGCACGTAAGGCTTCATCCGGAGATGTCATCATGGTGTCATACCACTCCCGGATGTCTTTTACCAACTGCGGTGGCTCTTCACCTTCGGCACCGTCGGTATTGATCCAAGTACCCCACAGAGGCCACTTGGTGCGTTCCCAACCGGGGCCGGTTGGTACGAAGAACTGAGCTTGGAACGGGAACAAGATGTCGGTAGCCTTGTCACCATGCCAAATGGTAGCATCCATCAGGTTAGCCGGTGCCCGCTGGCCCTGAAGCTCACCGGAAATGGAACGGCTGCGGGCATCCACACCCAATTCCTGCCACTGCTGGGTAACCAATTCAACGTTAGGACCCTTTGGTGTTTCGTTATCGAAGTATTCGATGGTGAACATCAAACGGCGTCCATCAGGCATCAAGCGGTATCCTTCTGAGTCGCGCTCGGTTAAGCCCATCTCGTCGAGCAAGCTGTTAGCTTGGTCGGGATCATATTCGATAAATGCCTGCTCATACTCTTCGTTGTAGTGGCGAGTCATGTCAAGCACAGTGTACTGAGCCGGACGTCCCTGCCCAAAGTAGATCACTTGGTTGATTTCGTCACGGTCAATACCCAAGGACATGGCACGACGGAAACGAACATCCTGGAAGACTTCCCGGAGAACCGGATCTTCATGGGTCATATTGAACATGTAAATGGCGTCATTCATCGCACTCTGCCATAGATAGACGTTATAGCCGCCTTCTTCAGAGAAGTTACGCAGCATTGGATAGTCGCGAATGTCACTCTGGTAAGCAGCGAAATCCAAAGCACCACTAATCACCATACCACTCAGTACTTCACGGTCACTGGCGATCTGCGTCTCAAGACGATCGATATAGGGAAGCTGGTTGCCTTCCTGGTCGACCTTCCAGAAGTACGGGTTGCGAACATAGATGCGGCGGTCTGAGGTAATGCTTTCCAGATAAAAACCGGCCAATGTCGGAAGATCAGGCTGCATTGGCGTTCCCATCTCCCGTTGGTTGCGGTTACCGTGGTACTCATACCACTCCTCGAAGCCAGCGGCCCGAACTTCTTCCATCAGGTCATCATAATCACGATAGTTAGGATGGAATTGGCTCAGGTAGTGCTTCGGGTAAACATCCCATGATGCATGGGTTATTTGGTTCAAGAAGTAAGGTTTGGGGTTATTCCAGCGGTATTCCACTGTATAGTCGTCCACTTTGACGACCTCGACGATTTCCCCATCCAGGCTGCGCCAGTCACGGCCCACCACAGGAGTCAGATCTTCGTTGAGTAGAACATCTTCATACCAATACATGATATCGTCTGCTGTGTACGGATGTCCATCCGACCACTTAAGACCTTCACGTAGGTAGAATGTCCAGACGGACATATCTTCGTTGTGTTCGACCTCTCGTGCCACATGAGGAACCAGCTCGGTCAGATCCGGGCTCGGCGTCACCAGTGTCACAAACGTCGACATCAGCATCAAATCATCGCCCCAGGAAACCGGACGGATTGTACCTAGTCTAGCAGTCCCACCATATTGACCAATGGACTCATAGGGTTCAACAACAAACACGTGGTCCGCTATTGGCAAGCGTTCCTCCACTGGCGGCAGTTCGCCCCGTTCGACCATTGCTTTCAATTCAGGTGCCTCGTTAAACTCCATTCCCAGTGCGCTGGCACTGGTCATAATGACTGCCAAGATCAAGATAACTAACGTCATTTTTCCCTTCATACTTCTCCTCCTTCGAATATAAAATCGATCGTGCTCAATCTGAACCACTCTCCGGTACGCGCCCGTAAATCCCTCCTTCATAGAATGCCGCTATGTTCACAGTATCCAACTTTACTTTCTTCATAATCCCTTAATGTCCTCCCGATTACCACCAGGAAAAAACATCAGTCTTAATCCCCACTTACCTACTCGCGTCAAAGTTCCCTTTGTCAGCCGTTTTTGGTTACAGTTCCGTTTAAGCGGGTTTAAGTTCGTACTATTCAGACCGTTCTTGTCCAACGAAGAACTCTGAAAATGATAGTATCTACATGCGAACGACCCCTCCAGTGAGTTTCGCAGGGACGGCTCTTGGGTCCATCGATGTTATCACCCGCAGGGGAACTGGCTTCCCAACCGTTCCCGTTTTTCACAAGATTTGCTCGTGCAAACCGCCCACCCAACAGGTCGTTTTCATAGTTCTAGCCATTCGTGCTAACCCACTCGCCACTGCCACGAACCTTTGGCCACAGATTGGGATCTGGGGAGGAACTCCCGTAAGAAAGACGAATTGTACAGCAGATACCAGTCGTCAGCCTAACTCGAAAGGATGGTCCACCGTGAATCAATCCTATGAAACAATCCGGAAGCGGCTGGATTCCATGGTCGTCATCGATACACATGAGCATCTTCCACCCTATGAACATCGGCGGGATCGCAGTGTCGATGTGTTGGGAGAGTACCTCAGCCATTACATGAGTTCTGATCTCATCTCGGCCGGACTTAATCCAGATGTCTTGGAACAAGCCCTTGATGCCAACCTTCCTATCGAACAGCGCTGGTTACTTCTCGAACCGTATTGGAAGTGGTGCCGGTACACAGGCTACGGACGAGCCCTGGATGTCACGGTTAAAGGTGTTTACGGCATTGATGGGATCCACCGTGATACGGTGGAAGAGCTCAACACGGCCTTTTTACAGGCCAGGAACACAGGGAAACACTTCCACCGCGTACTCAAGGATCTCTGCAATATCGAAGTCTCGCTGTTGGACGCTTGGTGCGACCAGGACTTTTTCGATCCGTCCCTGTTTCGTCCCGTATGGCAGCCCGCCCCCTTTATCACGGGTTCGTACCAAGGCCACCAAACCATGATCCAGTGGATTCACGAAAAACACGATATCAAGGTGACTCGTTTAGAGCACTGGCTGCAGGCATTTGTACTCGAACTAGAAGCAAACCTGCGCAAAGGCACTGTGGCATTGAAAAACGCTATGGCCTATGAACGGACACTGTACTTCGATCACAGTGTCTCCTATGGTGCGGCCAAGGAGCTATTCACCGAAGCATTGGAAGCACTCACGTCGCGGTCTCGCAATGAATCTCCTCAATTTCGATTCCCAAAACCACTTCAGGATTATTTAATGCACAGTGTATTACGGGAATGCAATGACCGCGGTCTTATCATGCAGATCCATACCGGGCTTCAAGAAGGCAACGGCAACATGATCCACCACAGCGACCCGACACTGTTGTCCAACCTCCTGCTCCGTTACCCGAATGTCCACTTTGACCTGTTCCATATAGGTTATCCCTATCAAAACACCGTCAGTGCACTGGCAAAAAATTTCGCAAATGTCAGCATTGACATGTGCTGGGCTCATATCATATCGCCCGCAGCGTGCCGCAGTGCACTGGCCGATTACTTGGATGCCGTGCCCTATAACAAAATCATGGCATTCGGAGGCGACTATCTGTTCGTTGACGCTGTCTATGGACATCTTGAGATGGCCAAGGATAACGTCGCCGCGGTACTAGCTGCCAAGGTGGATGCAGACGTATTCGGCTTAGGCGAAGCGTTAGTGATTGCCGAGCACCTATTTTACGAAAACCCGAAGCGCGTGTTTCGCCTGAGCGGCAACGGCTAAAGCCGTCCCAGCGGACCTGTTTCACAGAGAACAATGCGTGGTTTGCGACCGAGTGCGAAACAGATTTTGGCAGGCTTTCTCCAAGCTGAACTGCCAACTGTGGCCGTTGAAACACGGCTATGCACCAGGCCTGCTGCGAATCCACGTCAAACGTTGCTTTGGCCCGCAAGGCAGGAACCTGCGAAATCCCGTCAGCTGTGATTTCCGTGGCCACTTGCACCCAATCTCCCTCTTCAAGCAGGGTTTTTCTTGGAGGGACTCCTACTCTGCTTAGAGCGGGCGAGGTCAAACCCTTCACAACGTTTGGACAGCAAGCAATGGTTGGGGTTGGGTCCACAAGTACTCGCTTGCGTACCAAAGCTGCTGTGCACCATTGGTTGGTGCCCTCGTGGAACCCATGCCACCTGAGTTTGCCATCTGGGCAAAAAACGGAAACCTGAACGGTCGTTGTGCACAAGTGAGCGGCACCTGTCCCATATGCACAGCCCCGAACTGCAACAACTTGTTAACACTAACTTAGCGTTACGGTTATTTTATCAATTAATTGCACCAAAAACAAGAACTAATTATTTTTTGGTGCAATAAATTAATTCGCCGGCACATGAGCTGGCTTTTTGGTCGCGGCAGCTTCTGGTGAACTTAGCGGATTCCAGCAGGATAAATATGAGTAAATCACGAAGCATTTCATAGTCTGTTCATCCTATGAGAGGAGTGTGTCCATGTCTACGTTTCGCCAGGTTCCACGCTGGTTGCTGCTGGTCATGCTGCTCTTCGTCCTCAGCTCCGATTCAACCATGAGCTTTGCTTCCCCAGGACCCTTAAACATTGGCGGCTCCTACGATTATCCACCTTATAGTTTTCTCGATGCCGACGGTTCTCCGCAGGGTTTTGCCGTGGAACTGAGTCAAGCACTGGCGGAAGTTCTTGAAGTTCCCGTCCAGCTTCACCTTCACCCCTGGTCGAACGTCAAAGAGCAATTGCGCAGCGGCAGCATTGATCTTATCCATGACATCAGTTATTCGCGGGAGCGGGCCATGGAATACAGTTTCACGGCTCCTTATCACATTTCGCCGTATACCGTGTTTCGTAGTGCCAGCGCTGAGCCTATCAATGCTATCGCGGATCTGGAAGATGCCTTGGTGGTTGTTGTTGCCAGTGATCTGGGTCATGAATACCTGCAGGGGCTGGGCTATGGTGACCGCGTCACAACGGTTTCCGACTATCCGGAAGCCTTGGCGCTGGTAGCCTCTGGTGAATATGACTACACTATGATGGACCGGCTGGTCGGGCTGTATTGGTTACAGCACCTGGAAATCACCAACGTGCTGGATGCTGAGGTATCACCCTTTACCTTGCGCTACACGTACGCAGGAACACTTGATCAACACGAACTGACGGCTGCCGTTAACGGCGCACTGGCACTTCTTTGGCAGAACGGCACGTACCAAACGCTGTATGACCAGTGGATGACGCCTTTGGAGACTGCAGGTCACGGCATCGATGCCGACGTGGTCCTGCGTTGGGCCGCCCTCGCTCTCGCAGCATTGGTGCTCTTGGCGGTGTGGACCTGGACCTTGCGTCGCCAAGTTCGACTAAAAACCGAGCAGTTAAACGATGAACTGGAACGGCGCATTCACAGCGAAGAATATTTGCGTTCTATCGTCGAAGTGATCCCTGACATTATTGTGCGCGTCGACAGCGAAGGATTCTTTGTCGATGTCTTCGCGTCCAGCCTGCGAGTGGCGTTTCTCAACCGCGAGGATATGGTTGGCCAACACCTGTCTCATGTTCTTCCGGAGGACGTCACGGCCGGTCTCTCGGCAGCACTGGTTCGGGCATTGGATAGTGGAACTATGCAGCAGGAAGAATACGATTTAGAACTGCCCGACGGAACCCGTGCATTCTACGAAGCCCGAATTCTGCCAGTTGATCATCGAGAAGTGGTTGCGTTCGTTCGAAACATCACGGAAGCTGCCAAGGCAGCGGCTGTCTTGGCAGAGACCCAGCAATCTTTGGAACAAGAACGCATTCTTTTGCGGACGGTAATCGACAACGTACCGGCCTCCATTTATGTTAAGGATCGCCAGTCCAAGAAACTCCTCGCCAACAAAGCTGATTTGGCACTTATGGGTGCGGACACTGAAGACGAAATTCGAGGCAAAACGGACTTTGACTTCTTCCCGTATCACAGCGCTCAACCAGGTTACCTAGATGAACAACGGGTTATGGAGTCCGACCAACCGGTATTCAACCGCGAGGACAAGGTTTTCAAACCTGACGGAACCACGGCGTGGCTGTTGACGAGCAAAATCCCTCTGCATAATGAAACGGGAGACGTGGTGGGTTTAGTCGGCATCGGGCATGATATTACCGATCGCCGACAAGTCCAGGATTCCCTGGAATATCTTACGTTCCACGATCCCCTGACAGATCTCTATAATCGACGGTACCTTGAAGAAGAACTGGACCGTCTCGAGAACGAAGGGGCACTCCCGGTCAGTATCATCATGGCGGATGTGAACGGTCTCAAAATCATCAACGACTCCTTAGGGCACGCGGCAGGTGATGAGTTACTCATGACGGCTGCCCGAGTCCTCTTGGAATCCGTCAATAAAGGGGATATCGTAGCTCGAACCGGAGGCGATGAGTTCGTCATCCTACTACCCGGCA